>JAZQSD010000121.1:0-7715 GCA_045629925.1 Eubacterium sp. | reverse complement strand
ACCTGCCTTACAAGCAGGGGGTCACAGGTTCGAGCCCTGTTGGTCCCATTGAAATGCCGGCGTGGCGGAACTGGCAGACGCGCAGGACTTAAAATCCTGTGGTGGCAACATCGTACCGGTTCGATTCCGGTCGCCGGCATTAACTCAATATGTGTGTGTAGCTCAGCTGGATAGAGCACTTGGCTACGGACCAAGGTGTCGGGAGTTCGAATCTTCTCACGCACGTACTTAAAAGTCCTGAACTTTATGTTCGGGACTTTTTTTATTTTTAAAAAATGATATGAGATCTTTCTGTTGTGCTATAATGTAGCTTAATGAGGTGTTTATTATTATGAAAATCAGAAAGATAACGGCGATTTATTTTAGCCCTGTAGGAAAAACTGAATTTGTGGCAAGGACTTTGTCTGAACAATTAAGAGATGTAGTTGGTTGCGAGCTAATGTTAGATGATATTACACTTCCACACAGCAGAGAGCATATTCGAGAGTTTGGACCAGAGGATCTTGTTGTTTTTGCGATGCCTGTTTTTGCGGGGCGGATTCCCAACAAGATGCTGGATTTTGTCAGACGTGGTTTCAAGGGGCTTCGCACAAAGGTTATTCCAGTGGTTACCTATGGAAATCGTAATTTTGATAACGGATTAAAAGAATTAACTTTTGAATTGGATCAGAATGGCTTTCTTTGCATTGGTGCGGCGGCTGTTGTTGTGGAACATTCTTTTTCTGATAAGTTGGCAGGTGATAGGCCAGATATAAAGGATGTAGCGCAGATTCGACAATTTGCAAGTGCTGTTGCTGAAAAGTTTGCTGATTATACAGTGGAAAATGTTGATTGTAAGGCAGAAGATATTTGTCCTATGGACAGACAAAATATCTATATGGATATTGATTCTATTCCTGGGCAGTGGCCGTTGGAAAAATACTATGTGCCTTTAGGAGAAGATGGAAAACCGGCAGTGTTTTTGAAGGCGAAGCCGAAGACAGCAGATGCTTGTGTGTCCTGTGGCGTATGCGCAAAGGCATGTCCGATGGGGTCAATAGATGCTGAGGATGTTAAAAATGTGGCAGGAATCTGCATTAAATGCCAAGCCTGTGTGAAGAAATGTCCACAGCGTGCGAAGTATTTTGATGATGATGCTTTTTTGTCTCATGTAAAAATGCTGGAGAAGAATTATCAGAGAGAAGCGGAGTCGCTGTTTCTTGTGTGAAAAGAATTGTGAAAGAAGATTTTAATTGGAGATTTAAAATGAGAAAACAGATTAAAACTGTTGCAGTGCTAGGTGTTGGCGCAGTTGGAAGTTATTTTGTGTGGGGGTTGCAGGAAAAATTAGGAGATAATCTTTGGGTAGTTGCAAAGGGTGATAGAAAAACTCGCTTGGAGCAGGAAGGGATTTCTGTTAATGGGCAGGATTATGTGCTTAATGTGAAGTTGCCTGAAGAAGCTCGTGGTGTCGATCTGCTGATTGTTGCAACCAAATACGCAGCATTGGTTGATTGTCTGGAGGATATTGCTCAGATTGTAGATGAACACACCACAATCTTGTGCCCTCTTAATGGGGTGGACAGCGAGGAGATTATCGCTTCTAGAGTTGGCGAAGATAAGATGCTTTACTCTGTAATCCATATAGCATCTCGGAGAGTCGGTCGGGAAAACGTATTTATTCCTAAGATTACAAAAGGAATTACATTTGGTGAAAAGGGACAAGCGGAACCAAGTGAACGAATGCTGGCGATTCAAGACTTATTTGAGGATACGCCATTGAGATGTCATTTTAGTGAGGATATCATAAAAGATATCTGGCTGAAGTTTGCGTTTAACGTAAGTCGAAATTTACCTCAGGCTATTCTGGATTGCGGTGTCGGAATATATGATGACAGCGAGCATGCGAACCGCTTGATGATGTTGTTGAGGAATGAGGTTGTTGCGGTTGCAAAAGCGCTCCGGATTGACGTTGAAGAGTTGGCTCCGATCGAAAAGCGTCGATATCCATCAACGCCAGGGGCTAGATACTCTACATTGCAGGACATTGATGCTGGCAGACGCACTGAAATCGATATGTTTTCTGGGACAGTTGTCCGCTTGGGAAAAGAGTTGGGAGTACCGACACCTTGTAATGAATTTGTATATCATGCCATCAAGACGTTGGAAGAAAAGAATGACGGAAAATTTGATTACCAATAAAAGTGGCAGTACTTGTTGGAGCCGTCTGGCAGAGACCAGGCAACTTCAGTAGGTGCTACTGCTTTTTTTATTTTTGTAAAATGTTTTTACAATTTGTAGTTGGATTTTTTTGGTTGGAATTTTTTTTACAATTTTTAGATGATATAATTTGGATAAGCAAAAAGGATAAGTTACGAAAGGTGGTGGCTTGACATGTTAGATTTTTGCTTGGTTGGATTCCAAAAGTGTGGAACAACATATTTGCATCATTTGTTAAAACAGAACCCACATGTGTATCTTGGCAGTGGCAAAGAGAAAATGTTTTTTGTGTGGAATAAATGGTTCGATGAGCCATTGCAGAAAATGAAAACGGCTTTTTATATGGAAGAAACCAATGGTCGCAAGGTTGGCAGTGTTGAACCTACCTATTATAGAAATGCCAGTGAGTTTTGTCGGTACTTTGGGAATCAGTGCAAATTGATCTTTATGGTAAGAGATCCGGCGGATCGCCTTTACTCTTTCTATAGAATGGCCCACCGCAATGGTTATGGAGAGGTGGAAGCGGTTTATGAGCAACTTAAAGCTGAGAGTAATCATAAAGCTGAGAGTGATCATAAAGCTGAGAGTGGCCATAAAGCTGAAAGTGGCCATAAAGCTGAGAGTGGCCATAAAGCTGAGAGTGACCATACCACAGGGAATATGTTTGATATGTATATCAAGGGTATGCTGGATGGAAGTATTCCGGATAAGCATGGCGCCATGGCTCAGGGAGAGTATCAGCGCTGGATTGGCGAATTTAAACAGTTTTATAATCCAGAACAGATTTTGGTGCTGGACTTTGAAATGTTTGTGAAAGATCCTTTGACTGGTATGAAGGTCGTGGAGGATTTTCTGGAAATTCCCCATTGGGATTATCGATTGGATGTGGAAGCGAACGAGGGCAAGAGTGTGCCTAGAAATGAAAAGTGTTTTCGTGTTTTGAAACGTTTAGCTGGGGTGCGCAATAATTTCCATTATATTGCAGAAGATACTTTTAAGAGTAAAATGTACAATCGTTTTTATCTGAAGGTTCGCAAGTTGTTTTTGAAAAATGATGCTGGCAGCAAGATGTGGGATACAACCCGCCAGCGTATTGCAGAATATTATGATGCCGCTGAGAAGACAGCGGGGAATGGAGTATAAAATGAAGTATCAGGGTGAAGTAGTAGAAATCATGTCAATGTCACAGTGTCCAAACCGTTGTCCACATTGTTTTGTAACATACGAGGGTGAGATTCCTTTTGATACTTTGGATCATTTGATGGCGGATCTTGTGCCTAAACACAAAGAAGTTATTTTGAATGGAACAGAACTTCTTATGGATGACGCATACCTTGATATGTGCGGAAAATATAAACAGGATTTTATCTATACAAATGGAAAACTTCTCACAAAGGAGAAGATGGAAGTTCTTAAGAGAAACAATATCAAGAGAATCTCTGTGTCTCTTCATTATGGTCAGCAGGAG
The DNA here is from genome assembly GCA_045629925.1 of Eubacterium sp. Classification (GTDB taxonomy): domain Bacteria; phylum Bacillota; class Clostridia; order Lachnospirales; family Lachnospiraceae; genus Brotonthovivens. The sequence goes on along the minus strand of JAZQSD010000121.1, from coordinate 4,048 downwards.
AGCATCAGCCACATCTCTTTGAATGACGTGGTGGAAGTGATCAAGCAGGCTAGAGATGAGGGGTTTGAAGTGAGAGTGCTCTGCGTAATCTCTAAAGAGAATTTGATGCTAGTTCCTGAAATCTGTGATTTTGTGGCGTCTCTGAAGATTCGGGGCGTGAAGTTTATCAATCTTTTGTATTCTGGCGGTGGTCAGAATTTTAAGGACAAGCTTTTAGATGAAAATGATCTTCCTGTGTTTTTTGATCTTCTCCATCAGGCAAGATCTAAGTATGACAAGGAAGAGTTTTATATTACAAGAGCAGGTAATTTTGGTAATAACAAAAAGTATGGTGATAATTTTATCTGTCCTGCCGGAAAAGATTTTGTGCTGTTAACTCCAAATGGCAGTGTATATCCTTGCAATGCAATGGTGTATCCAGAGTATCGCATTGGCCATTGGGATGAGACAGGTATTTATATTGAAAAACAGCTGCTGCATGGAGAAAAGACTTGCATGGCTTTAAACAGACAGTTGAACATTCTCAAAGGAGGTGTCGCGGATGAAGTTACAGGATGATTGCAAATCTCAGATATTACATATGTTGGATGCAATTGAAACAGATGCGGCCAGCGATCGGTGTTTAGCAAAACGTCCTTCTGAATATTTTATGGATCAGATGACTGTATTTCCTGCTGAAGGTATGGGGCTTTCTGAGATGTGCGGTGTGTTGGAAGAAGGGATTCCTTATTGCACTAATTTTGACAGCACTAAGTTTATGGGATTTCCTGACAGTGGCGCATCTCCGGCTGGGCTGATTGGCTCTGTGTATGCGGATTTTATGCAGCAGAATCTGATCAATGAAGGTTTTTGCTCTCCGGTGGCGACTTCCTGCGAGTACGCAGTGATTGCCTGGTTTCGCTATCTGATGGGATATGATAAAGAGTATAAGATCAGTAATTGTGCGAAAAACCTGGGTGGTATCGTTACTTTCGATGGAACTATGAGCAATACGATTGCGATGATGCTTGCCAGAACAAGACACTTGAAAGACAGCAAGAAGCAGGGCGTAGGCCGTCCTGAAGATTGTTATGTGGTAGTGCCTAGAGGGATTGGTCATTACAGCATCAAGAGCAGTCAGATTTGGCTGGGCTGTGGAGAACACATTCTGGAAGTTGAGACAGATGGTTTTCGCTACAATCAGGATGCTTTAAGAAAAGTGCTTCAGGAATATAAAGGCAGAATTATGGAAGTGGTAATCTACTCTGGCGACAGCAAGACAATGACCATTGACCATATTGATGAGATCTGCGACCTTGTCCGCGGTGTGGATGAAAATATTTGGATTCATGCAGATGCCTGCAATGGTTTCTGCCTGGCTTTTAGCTCTGTGTTAAAAGAGAAGTTAAAGGGCATTGAAAAATGTGACAGTATCTCTATGGATCCACACAAAATGCTGATGCTTCCATACACAGCAAGTATTCTTGCTGTTAAGAATCCAGAGGATCTGGCGGTTGCATCTACTTATTCTGATATTATCATGAATGGGGAGAGAGATCTTGGGCAGATGACTCCTTTGATCGGATCAAAACCATGGATTTCCTTGAAGATTTGGTGTGTGCTGAAGACATATGGTGTGGCTGGGCTGGGCCGTATTATGGAAGAGAGACACAGACTGGCTCTTAGATTTGTTAAGAGATTAAAACAGACATCCGGATTTGTGTCCTTTAACAAAGTGGATTCGTTTGCGGTTGTATTTATGTATCATCCAGATAAAGAGATGTCAATGGATAAGGTGAATGATTTGAACCGCAAACTTCATCAGGAACTGATGAAACATGATGTGTTCATCCATCAGTTTTCTATGGAGGATACTTGCGATATTATCCGCAAAGGCGAAATTCTTTATCCGCTGAGACTGGTGTGCAGCAACCCTGCATTGACAGATGAAATGATCGATCGGGTGGCAGACCTGGTGGTTGAATTGGGGGTGGATCTGTATGAAAAAGGTTTATATTGAGACAAATGGATGTGCGGTGCTTAGAAATGAGACATACCGCATCGCAAAGTTTTTTGATGCAAATGGGTATGAAGAAGTAGGGGCTCCCCAGTTGGCTGATGCAGTGGTGTTTACTGCATGTGGAGTGACACAGGATACGGAAGATCAGGCGCTGATGGCGTTGAAGATGTTGAATGATCTGACTCCTGAGGGTGCTCCTTTGATCGTAAGCGGCTGTTTGCCTAATATTCACAGAGAAGCGATTCTTGGTATTTCTCCAAGAGCGTTGATTTGGAGTTATGAAGAGTTGGAACAGTTGGATGAATTTTTTGATGCAAAAGTGTCATTTTCTTCTTGCGTGTACAATGTGAATCCGACTAGACATCATTCTCATGGAGATCCACTGGCAATTAAGGATGAAGGGGTACGCCAGGATGAACAGCTGGCGGCCATTATGAAGAAAGAATATGGAAATGATATTGTCGGATGCAAGTTCCGCTATTCAACCAAAGGCAAACACCTTTGGAAAGAGGAAGGACTGTATGAGATTCGTGTGGCCTACGGCTGCGCGTGTAAATGCAGTTACTGTGCGACAAAGCTTGGCATTGGGAATTTCCGCAGTGTTCCATTGGATTGGATCTTGAAGCAGTATAAAGAAGGTGTTGATGCTGGTTATAAGCGTTTTATGCTGATGGGCGACGAGATTGGATATTACGGCAGTGATATTCAGGCTAAGGATGGGACTGAAGGAATCGGAGAATGTGTATGTGAGAAGGGTGCGGTAAATATTATTACCTTGGTAAAAGCGCTCTATCAGATTGCTCCTCAGGTAAAGATTGGCATCCGTTATATCGATCCTGGAATTTTAGTAAAATATTATGAAGAGTTCAGACCATTTTTTGAAAATGGATTTGTGGAGTATTTTTGCTCTGCATTCCAGTCTGGAAGCCCTGAAGTCTTAAAGAGAATGAACAGAAATCCAGATGTGCAGCCATTTTTGGATTGTATGCATGACATGGAGGTGCGCAGATATCCTGTGATCAAACATACACAGGTAATCGTTGGATTTCCGGGGGAGACAGAGGCTGATTTTAGAAAGACGGTGGAAGCCTTTGTATATGGCGGTTTTGATTATGCGGCAATTACATGTTTTAGTCCTAGAAAAGGCACGCCAGCGTATGATTTTGCGGACCGCATTTCTGAAGATGTGATGGAAGAGCGCAGCCGCTATTTTAATATGGTAGCGGCCTTAAATCGCAAATCCCGTATTTACGATGCTGTAAAAGAGGTTGTGAACCAGGCGATTCCGCAGGAAGAGGTTTTTAAAGAGCTGGCTGAGGAATTGAAAACATATATTGGGGATAAAGGGGCTTTGGTTTATTATGGAAGTCCTCACAAATATTTTAACAAAGATACAGATGTGGATGTCTGTGTGTTTGTGCCAGAATTATCTGAAGATGATAAGGTTCAGATCGGAGCTGTGGTTGAAAGATTCCACAGAGAAAAAGGCTTGAAGCTGGATCTTGATATGCCTTATATCAGTAAGACAGCCTTTTCTTTGGAAGATCTTGGGGCGCTTATGCAGAGTGCTCCGTTTCCTGTAAAAGACGGGGTGCTGGAGTTTACGCCGGTAACAATGACAAGGGAGTTTTTGGACAGTGACAAGATGCGCCAGAGATTGCTGCTTAACATTCTGACAGTGCCTGGGGTGTTTATCGGTGGAGACCTGAACTTCTATCAGTGTCTGGTGTCGAGAGGCTACGATGTGCTTTGGAAATACCTGCTGATGAGTGATAAGAATGCTACGGAATTGTCTCTGGAAGAGTTGTATGAGCGTTTGACAGTGCCTGCCCAGGGGGCAAAATACTATAAAGAATTTTTAGGTTATGACAATGATTCCCCTGAACAAAAAGAATACCTGCTTGCGGGATTGGCAAAGGCAAAAAAACGTTGGTTGGCTGCTAAAACACTTTAAAAATCTTGCAATACATAGGGTAAAATGGTATCATTTTTAATTAGCAATTACCTTTAAGGTTATCATTTTAGGAGGAATTGAGATATGGCAGATAA
>JAZQSD010000120.1:0-5832 GCA_045629925.1 Eubacterium sp. | reverse complement strand
CATCATCAACTCTGCCATCTGCAGGAAAAATCCTGCCAGATCACCTGTAATTCCACCGAACTGTTTCATGGCCATGCGTCTGTAACAAGCAAAAACAATACCTGAAGCAACAGCAGCACCTAACGCCAACATCCAATTCTGCAAAAATAATAACACAAAGATTGCAATCAGGAAAACAACCATTGTAATTCCAACTTTTTTCTTATGGGCTCCATCCTGGAAAGTTCTTGCCAATCCGTCTTCTCTTGCAGGGGGGAAAGTCACAATGCTAAGCCCGCTTAAAGAACGGGAAACAACAAAAATTCCACCGATCACGCCCAGCATTTCCACAGATACCTGGCTCCACACCGCCAGACTCCAGAGCGCATAACAACCAAAACCAATGATGGCAAAAGCCCCCGCATGGGAATCCTTAAGAATACGAAGTTTCTTCTCTCTGTCACCATAAGAAGCAAGCGCGTCCATAGTATCCATGAAGCCATCCATATGGATTCCTCCACTAATCAAAAGCGGAACCAGTGTCATTACCACTGCAAAAAATATTCTGTTACAAGAAGACAAAAACAATAATTGTCCAACGATGTACATTATGATGCCAATCACTATTCCTACTACCGGGAAAAAGCACATGGCATATTTCATATTTTCTTTGTTCCAATCTACTCGTGGCATCGGAATCTTAGAATACATGGAAAATGCAATAACTAAAGACTGTAGTAATCTCATACTCTATTCTCTCTCAAATGTTATTTTAATACTTCATAATTATCAATCTGAATATCTTCAAATGTGCTCATCTGCTTGTACACATTCAGTCCCATCTCAATGACAGGCAACGTAGCAATTGCGCCACTGCCTTCCCCAAGACACATATCGCAGGTAAGCATTGGTTCAAGGCCCAAAGCATCCAGCATCATTCGCCCAGCTGGTTCTTTTGACACGTGGGACGGGAGCATATAATCAATTGCCTGTGGTGCAATCTTAGTTGCACACAATGCAGCAACAGAAGAAATAAAGCCATCAATAAGAATTGGCATTCCATACAGTCCACCGCCAAGAAAAAGTCCGGTCATCCCAGCTATATCCAAGCCGCCAACTGCTGCCATCACATCGATAATATCTTTGTTTTTCAGATTATATCTGTCAATCGCATCCTTTATGGCCTGAATCTTTTTTTCCAGACCACTGCTAGAAAGACCTGCTCCTCTGCCCGTTACCTGTTCTACTTCCACATTCAGCAAAGATGCCGCAATGGCACTGCTAGTGGTGGTATTCCCAATTCCCATCTCACCGGTGGCAATAATGTCATATCCTTGTTCTTTCAAATTTTTGACAATATTCACACCAATCTCTATGGCCTGAAGCACCTGTTCTCTTGTCATAGCAGGTTCTATGGCAAAATTCTTTGTGCCATAAGCAACTTTGTATTCTGGCTTTGTCACAGAAGAAACATCTGTCACCATGCCGATATCTACAGGCATCACATCAACACCTGCGCTCTTACACATAATAGCAACGGAAGCCGCTTCTTTTGTAAAATTGTCTGCCACAATAGCTGTCACTTCCTGTCCTGTCTGTGTCACGCCTTCTTCCACAACGCCGTTGTCAGCGCACATAATCACAAGACATTTCTTATCCAAGGAATAATCCGCAGTTCCTTTTATACCGGCTATTTTCACTACGACTTCTTCTAATTTTCCAAGACTGAACAGCGGCTTTGCCACAGTCATCCACCGTGCCTTTGCTTTTTCGATGCTGTCTGCATCTGCTGGTTTTATCTTATACTGCTCTAAAATCATTTCAAATAACTCCCAAGAATTTGATGCGATGCAAGCACGTCTTCTAACGTGTTGCACTCGATGGTATAACTTGCCGCAGGTGCTTTTTGCTGAATGATCTCAATTACTTTTTGTACTGGGATATTGCCTTTTCCAAGGCTCCAATGAGCATCTCTGCTGCCATCATTGTCATGCACATGAACATGTCCTATATGACTTCCGAATGCCTCTGCCCACTCTAATACACTTTTCTGAGAAAAATGGTTTGCATGGCCCATATCAAGGCAAAGTTTGAACATTGGTGACTCTACTAATTCAGCTACTTTCACCATCAAGTCAGGCTCTGGATCATACACATTTTCAAAGACAACCTGCATCTGATGTTTCCCTTCTAGGAAACGGTTCCAAAACTCTGCCATGCGCTCAGGCCATCCATCAGGAAACCAGAAGATTGGGATATAACTTGTATGAAAAACAATTTTTTCTGCTCCCAATTCAAGACCTGCCTCATAAGCCTGTTCAAATCGATACTCTGTTACTTTTCGAATCTTAGAGTCAAAAGATACCGGACTCATATCTAAAAATGGTCCATGCATATATAGCTTTGAGGCTCCCATGTATTCCATGCGAGCCTTGTAATCTTTTATTGTCTTTTTTATCTGATCTAGATTGTCTGTAATGGAGAATTCGATGGATTCAACCGCCATTCCTGTTCTCTCCACACCATGTTTCATTTCTTCCGCAGTAAGCAGATCACTAAATGCTATGTTCATTTTATTTTTTATCCAATCCCCATTTTACTTGTACGCGCTCCACTTTCTCGATCAAAGGTTTTGCTCCCACTGCCAAGAAAAATACTGTTGCAATGGCATGCACTAAATTTACTGGTGCACCGGCAATGTAAGCTGCCAGAATCGCCTGCCACGTAATATCAGAACTATACATGATAATAGATGCCGGGTCCATCATTCCGCCGTAAATGAACATTACAGACAGAAATCCGTAGATACAAAGAGAGATCTTAGACCTCTTGATTACACCTTTTTGGAACAAAAGTCCCGCCAAAAGACCGATCAATCCAAAGATTACCATCTGCCAAGGTGTCCACGGTCCCTGTCCGTAGATAAAATTAGAAACCAGCAAACTGATGCAGCCGATAAGGAATCCGCTTTCCGGCCCCATGGTCACCCCACCGATAATGATCATTGCTGATACAGGCTTAAAATTCGGAACCATGTAAAACACCGCTCTGGCAGCAGCTGTCAGAGCCGCCCACACTGCAATCAGCATAATTTCTCTTGCACTTGGCTTACGACCTTCAAAGGTAATAAAGAACGGACACATGCTAAAGATCAAAATCAAAATGCTGGTGAACATGTACTTTCGATCTCCAAACAATTGAATCCCCACCCAGATTGTCAAAGGCGCCAGTATAATCAGTATAATCAGATAAACAATGGTTCTCCTGCTAAGTTTTCCACTTTTGGAAGACTTCTCTCCCCATTTATCCAATTCCACCGGAATATCATTTGTAGCCCACAGTTCTTTCAAAACCTGTGTAACCTTTCGTTTCTTCTTAGGTGAAGAATCCGATGCTCTATTCTGTTTGTGGTACACATCTTCTGCATTTAAAAACTCAGAAAGAAATGTATTTTCTTCGTTACGATTCTCCACAAGAAGACTCCTTTCAAAATCAATAAAAATATCTTTTCTTAACAAGCAGCTTCCTTTTCACAGGCATGGATCAGCTGAATCACTTCCTGTTTTAAGATTGCTTCTTTATCAAATGCTCTCACCATGCGGTTTGCTGCTGTAGTATAAAAACTGTTACAAGCAAAAAAATTCTTTGGAATATCCTCAGACACAACACCACCGTCAAAGAACATCCCGCATCGGTCTGCGTATTCTGCACAGAATTCAATGTCGTGAGATACCATAAAAATAGTAACGCCGTGAGCTTTCAATGTCATAAGAATCTCCGCAAACTCCTGTTTTAACAGCGCATCCATTCCCTTTGTAGGCTCATCCATCAGAAGTACCTTTGGTCTAAGCAACAAGATCTTCGCCATAGCCAGACGCTGCTGTTCACCGCCAGATAAGTCAAACGGATGGGAATCCATGCGATGCTCCAGATGCACAAGTTTTGCAATCTCTTCCACGACACGAGCCTTTTCCATATCGATTGGGAATTCTTCGCTCATTCGCTCTTTTGTTCCACCAATCATTTCATACAGCTCTAACCGAACATCTTTTTTCACAAAAAGACTCTGTGGATTCTGTGGAACCACTCCTAAATAGGCCTGATATAATTCTCTGTCACTATATTTCTGAAGATTTTTGCCACCCAGTGTGATTTTCCCACGGTATGGTTTTCTCATTCGGCACATCATGGAAAGCAATGTGCTTTTCCCTGTACCATTCCCACCAAGGAGACAATAGATCTCGCCTTTCATAATTTTAAGAGAAGCACCTTTCACCACATCCGGTGTATGTTTCTCATATCTGAACCAAACCTGATCAATATCAAGCATAACTTCTTTTTCTTTTGCATCAGACATTACTTTGACAGATGTGTCCGCATTCTTTAAAGCTTCTCTTCGTTTTTTCCCATATCCAGCCTTTTCCCCGAAGATCACATCCATATGCACGTCATCATCATCCATGGAAGATAATTTTCTTTCCAAATAAGTTCTTCCGTCCCTAATGGTAAGGGGAATCCAGCTTTCAATCTTTTCTGCCAAACCATGTGCTGACACATCTACTCTTGGCGCAGCCTTCTCGCGCTCTACTTCCAAAAAGATCTGAGTTGGAACTGGGATTGCCTGGAACATTGGATGATCTAGCTCAAACAAATGTCTGGCAACAACCTGTGGCCATCCATCAATCAACACTTTTCCATGATCCATTACAATGACACGGTCTGCCAAGTGGAACACTTCCTGCATACGGTGTTCTGTCATCAAGATGGTTGTTCCAAGCTCTCTGTTAATCTTATATACCGTCTCAAGAAACTCTCCTGCAGCAATTGGGTCAAGCTGAGAAGTAGGCTCATCCAGAATTAAAATCTGGGGATGCATAACCATGATAGACGCCAGGTTTAAGATCTGTTTCTGTCCACCGGAAAGTTCTTCCACTCCTTTGTGAAACCACTCTTGAATACCAAAATAAGAAGCCATCTCTGCCACACGGATACGGATCGTCTGCGTATCAAACCCAAGACTCTCCAAACCAAATGCAAGCTCGTGCCATACCTTGTCCGTTACAAGCTGGGCATCCGGATCCTGCATCACATATCCAATGCGGGCACTCTGCTCTCTTGCATCCATATCATCCAGCAGCTTTCCTCCAAAACGAATCTCACCGCTTATCTGTCCATGTGGACGTAAAATGGTCTTAAGCTGTCTTAACAATGTGGATTTTCCACATCCAGAAGCACCACATAGCAAGATAAACTCACCCTTATATATGTCAATATTTATGTTTTCTAATGTCTGTTCCTCTCTCTGCGGATACGCAAAGGAGTACTCCTTAATCTCTAACAATCCCATAATCTATAAGCACCTTTTCCACTTTTTACAACAGTGGAGCGTAATCTTTTCCATCGAATCGCATCCAGACCATCAATCAGCACTGGAAGCAAGCAGAATATTCCATAGGTCAGGTAAGAAACAAAACTTCCCATTGTTAAAGGCAGTCCTTCTACCACAATCTTTGGATTATAATTGGCATAGGTATATCCCTGGGCACTGCCATACAAAAACACTGCCATAAGGCCTGCCATAACAAGGAGTATCCAACCATCTCTTTTTTCAAATTTATACAGAGAATACGCACTTCTAAAACCTGTTCCATATCCTCTTGACTTCATAGAATCAGCTGTGATCAGAGCCGTCTCTAAAGACCAAGTGATCAGGATAGACAGCATGGTCACACCATTTTTAATCTTCTTGATCAGTCCGCCGTTACTGATATCTCTGCCGATACACTTCTGTCCCTGGCTGATCTTTGTGGCATGTTTGCCCAGTTTTGGCACAAATCTAAGACACATAGACAA
>JAZQSD010000119.1:0-5935 GCA_045629925.1 Eubacterium sp. | reverse complement strand
CAGATTGTATGAAGAATTATTTGCTGTGGCAAAAGAATCTGGGGTAGGTTCTGTAACAGCAGAGATCGATACAATTCCATACAACGAAGCAAGTCTTAAGTTCCATGATGTAATGGGCTTTAGAGAAGTTGGGGAACAGTTAATCCGCGGAGGTACAATTAAGGTATCCTTACAGGAAAGACCAATTGCATAAAACTTTGCAAAAAATATTAGAGAACATGAAAAGCTCCACCGCTCAAATTGAGTGGCTGGAGCTTTTTTGTAAAAATAATCAATTAGCTTGTTTCTAGTACATGATCACTGCTCGAACCGGGCAGGCAGGACTGCAGTAGCCGCAGGTGAGACACAGATCCTGATTGACCTCCGCCAGACCAGATGCGTTGTAAAAGATAGCATTGTTTGGACAGGCTTCCTTGCAGGAGCCACATCCTTCGCAGTCCTCCTGATTAATTCGGATCTTTTTGTGGGAGACATCTGGATTAAAGGTTGGTGCCATGGTGCCTTCTAAGTAAGACAATAGGTCGTCTACTTCTGAGATCTTGCCAAAACCGATCATGACAGAGTCGATTTCAGGTTTAGAAAAAACATAGTCCAGGGCTTCCTGATAACTGCCGGTAAGAGTGCCACCGCCGAAGGCTTTCATGGAAAATATGCCTTTTCCTGCCCTATGACAAGCGGTGATGGCATCCATCATCTCTTCTTTTGTGGCGAAGGCGTCGCCCTTTCGGATGCCGACGCTGGCATAATTGATCAGTGGGAAAACGACATCCAGGTCTTTCATTTTGGCAGCAGATGCTGTCACATCCACGTGGTGGGTGGATAGGCCGATGGCCTTAACAAGCCCTTGGGCTTTGGCGTCTTTTAGAGCTTCCCAGGCGCCAGAGCGAAGTTCTAACTGGTCAGGCCGCACTTCGTGCATTAGGAAGATCTCGATTACATCTCGCTTCATTTCCCTGCGGGCTTCTAAGATGGCATCCATCATCCCTTCATAATCCCAACAAAGAGACTTGGAACAGATAACAAGATTGTCAAAATCTTCGTCTTCCAATGCTTTTGTAATATATGGATAGGTGCGGTAATACTGTGCGGTATCTAGAAAATTGATGCCATTTTTTAAGGCATGTTTTATGATAGCAGCTCCATCGTCTAAAGGCAGTGCCAGCTGACTAGGGCCGATTGGCAGAACGCCAAATCCAGCCACGCTGACTTCTATGCCGGTGTTTCCTAAAATAACTTTTTTCAAAACAAAAGCCTCCTAATATCATGTTAGATTTGCTTTTTATCACTAGATAATTATAAAACAAGAAAGGGCAGTGTTCAATAAGGTGTGGTTTGAAAGTCTCGGCTGTGGTATTATGGGTAAATAGTCTGCTTGGAAGTTGCGGGTAGGAAGTACATATGAAAAAAAGTTATATTTTTGCAATCATAACGGTGGTCATTTGGGCAACCATGGCAGCCGTTGTAAAGTTAATATTGTTTGATATACCAAATCTGCAGGCCTTGTCCATCAGCAGTTATTTTGCATTTGCTTTCTTGCTGGTGCTGAATATGAAAACTGGGAAAATCAAGTTGATGAGATCATATCACTGGAAAGATTACGGTATCATAGCGGGCCTTGGATTCATGGGGCTTTTCGTGTATTCGGCTCTTTATTTTTATGGTTTGATCCAGCTGAGTTCCCAAGTGGCATGCATTGTCAATTATCTATGGCCAATCATGCTGATGATCTTTTCTTGCATTATTTTAAAAGAAAAGATGACAGTGATGAAAGGGATTGCTATGGCTTGCTCTTTTGTGGGCATTGTGATTATCTCCGCGGGAAGTTTTGGGACTGGCCAAGGAAATGTGGCGGCTGGGATCATAAGCTGTGTGATCGCCGCAGTTTGTTATGGCCTATACTCTGTTTTAAACAAGAAGGCGGATTATGATCAGAATATCTGTCAGATGATTATCTGGCTGGTGGTTGCTGTTTGTTCCATGGTGCTGGGACTTTTCACAGAAGAGTGGGTGCCGATCGCAGGAGCACAGTGGCTTGGAATCTTATGGCTTGGCATTGCTATTGATGCGGTGGCATACCTTCTGTGGGCGCTGGCGTTGAAGCATGCGGAGAATACTGCAAAGATTGCCAATCTGGCATTTTTGGTGCCGTTTTTATCATTGGTAGTTTCGGCTGTATTTTTAAAAGAAAAGATTCAGGCCAAGGCGTTGATTGCCCTAATCTTTATTGTGGGGGGAATCATAATTCAAAATTTTTACGAACAATTAAGGGAAAAGAGAAGAGGTTCTAAATGATATATTTATTGCTTGCAATCTGCTGCAGCACATCCATTGCAGTGCTTATGCGGCTTAGTTCAGATAAAGTAAAAGCGAATATCAGTATGTTGGCGGCAAATTATGTAGTTTGCGCCATTATCGGTGCTGCCTTGGCAGGCTTTCAACTGGCGCCAATACAGACAGACAAGTTTTTTCTGACGGCAGGATTCGGTGTGATCTGCGGTGCATTTTACATGGGCGGATTCGTAATCTTACAGATCAGCACTAGAAAAAACGGGATTGTTCTTTCTCAGTTGTTTATGAAATTGGGATTGTTGGTTCCAATTGCCATGTCGATATTGCTTTTTAAAGAAATGCCAACCTGGCTGCAGGCGGTAGGTTTTTGCGTGGCCATTGTTGCAATCGTAATGATCAATCTGAAAAAAGGTGAGAGAACAAAAGGGCTGACCATTGGATTGATCTTATTGCTGCTTTTTGGCGGTGGCGGAGATGTTATGGCAAAAATTTTTGATTCTTTTGGGAATCCTATGCTGGAACCGCAATACCTGTTTTACACATTTTTCGCAGCACTGATTCTTTGTATAGTTTTGGTAGTGGTCAAAAAAGAACGGCCAGGGTTTGTGGATTTGTTTTTTGGGGCAGTCATCGGTGTGCCGAATTTCTTCTCGGCCAAATTTTTGGTTGGCGCGGTAAGTCAGCTGCCGGGTGTAGTTGTGTACCCTACATACAGCGTTGGAACTATCCTTGTGGTAACGCTGATTGGTGTGCTTGTTTTCAAAGAACGTTTGCTAAAATTACAGTGGATTGCCTTGGTTGGGATTCTGATTGCGCTAGTCATGTTGAATGTTTAGTGGTAAAATAAAAGTGTTAGAAGACATGAAAATGATAGCTGAAAGAATGCTGTTAAAATATCTTAAATAGGAGGAACGAGTATGCAGTATAAGATTCAGGGTGCTACATTACCAGTTGTAGTTTGTACTTTAGATGCAGGTGAAAAGATGATCACACAGAGAGGCGCCATGGCATGGATGTCTCCAAACATGAAGATGGAAACTTCAACAAACGGCGGTATTGGAAAAGCGTTTGGAAGAATGTTTTCCGGAGATTCTATTTTTCAGAATAATTTTACAGCAATTGGGGGTAATGGTTTAATCGCATTTGCCAGCACATTCCCAGGTGAAATTCGTCCTTTTGAAGTTGGTCCTGGACAGGAATTTATCCTGCAGAAACGTTCTTTCTTAGCCTCTGAGGCAAGCGTAAATCTGTCTATGCATTTCCATAAGAAACTTGGCTCCGGACTTTTTGGCGGCGAAGGCTTTATTCTGCAGAAGGTATCTGGCAGCGGAACGGTATTCGTAGAATTTGATGGAAGTGTTGTGGAATACGAGTTAAAACCAGGTCAGAAGATTGTTGTTGATACAGGAAATCTTGCGGCCATGTCAGCAAGCTGTCAGATGGACATTCAGACAGTTCCAGGTGTGAAGAACATGCTTTTTGGCGGTGAGGGAATCTTCCACACAGTAATCACAGGACCAGGACGTGTATGGTTACAGACAATGCCGATTAGTTCTGTAGCGGATGCATTGAGACCATATTTTCCAACAAGCAGTAATTAAATAATTGACAAGATATTATTATAATAGATATAATGTTTTAGCGGGCTACGAGCAGTCGTAGCCCCATTTTATTGTACTCAAAGATAAATCTTTATTTATAAAATGTATTACAAAAAAAGGAGAAGAAACAATGAGAAAATGGTTAAAGAGCATTGTTACATTTGCTTTGGCTGTGGCGTTAGTGTTTTCGCTGATTCCGGCAGATGTACATGCGGCAGAGCCTGAAGTGCCAGAAAACACCAGAGAAGCACTTATCGATGATACTGCAAACGTAGTATACACAGGAAAAATTACAGATACTGTAGATTGGACTATCGATGAAAATTGGGTGCTTAGAATCAGCGGTACGGGAGAAATCCCTGACAATGGGATTACAGTTGATAATATGGCTGTTAATCTTCAAAATAAAATTACCGCAGTTGTGGTAGAAGACGGCATTACGAGGATCGGTGAGAATGTTTTTTACGGTGATGATACTATTGAAACCGTTATTATTGCCGGCACGGTAAAAGAAATTGGATACAGAGCATTTTATTATGTAAACAACTTGCTGCATATTGTCCTTGAGGAAGGTGTAGAAATTATTGGAGAAGAGGCATTTCGCAAATCTACCCAGTTTGCAGCTTCTATTACATTACCAAGCACAATAACGTCCATAGGAGAGAAGGCTTTTAAGGATACTTCCGTTAGATTCCTGCACATAGCAGATTTGGATAAATGGTGGGATGTTCAACTGGGCGATTTTGAAGCTGCTCCGTTGAATGCAGCATTATCTTATAGTGCTGCTTATTTAAATGGAGAACCTATCACAGAAATTGTAGTTCCAGAAGATGTTACTGAGATTCCAAGCAACTTGTTTACAAATTGGAGCAAGGTTAAGAACATTGTATTTCATGACAACGTAACTAAAATTGGCGCATTAGCATTTCAGGGATGTACGGGAATTAAAGAATTAAAGCTTCCTGATAGTATTACAGAAATTATGAGTGGAGCGTTTGCGTCCCTTCCAATTACAGAAGTGACCATTCCGGCCAATGTGAAGACTCTTACAAATGCATTTTACTATTGTACAAAATTAGAGAAGATTAATTTGCCGGAAGGACTTACTTCTATTGGCGCATATGCGTTTCAAAATTGTCAAAGCTTAAAGTCTATTGATATTCCAAAAACAGTTACTTCCATTAGTGACTATGCTTTTTGGGGATGTAGCAGTCTGACTGAATTGGTAATTCCAGATGGCGTTAGAAGAAGCGGCGGAGTGTCATTAATTAGAGGAAATACAGTATTTAAGAGTATTACGATGCCAATCTCTCTTAGTGGATATACTCTTGTAAGTGATACCGTTCCAGCAACCTTTATCAATTATGTGTTTACACCAGGAACGGGTGTGGGTTACAGCTATGGAACCTCGTCTATAACAGACTATAAGAAAACACCTTGGTATCTTAACCGTGCTATGACATTGAATGTTACATTGGAAGAAGGTATTACCAAGATCGGCAATAATATGTTCCGCGATTGTACAGGTCTTAAAGAACTGACAATCCCAACTACAGTTACTTCCATTGGAGATTATGCGATTCCATCCGCTACAAAACTGTATGTATACGAAGGTACTTACGGTGAAACATATGCTAAGAGCAGAGGCGGTTCCAATTACGTTGTACAGCACATTTACAAAGTGACTAGCACAGAACCAAGTACATGTATAACAAATGGATGGGCTTACTACAAATGTGAGTCATGTGGTGCCACAAAATACGACGGAAGTCTTCCATTAGTGGATCACATTTGGGGCGAATCTGAGGGTACTTTATCTGACGGAACAGAATTAAGATACTGTACATTTGGATGTAAGACAGCAAAGTTTATGGAAAATCTTACCGCTACAGATACAGGCGTATGCGGTGATGGTTTAACATATACAATTTACGATGATAAATATGTTGTGATTTCCGGAACAGGAACCATGTATGATTATGACGTTACAGATCCTGCTCCATGGATGGGTGAAGACATCATTTATGCAAAAGTAAATGATGGTG
>JAZQSD010000118.1:0-3925 GCA_045629925.1 Eubacterium sp. | reverse complement strand
AAAGGAATCATCAATGAAAGCGACTTTTTAACATTGGTAGTCGCAAAATACCCGCTGGTAAAAAGAAAGACCGGCATATGAAAGGAATAGATCCACACACCCAATTCCCCTCGAGGACTTGCTCCCTCAGCATAAAATTCTAAAACCATATGTCCAAGCACCACCATAAAGATCAAAAATGCTTTCATGTTGTCGAAATAGTAATTTCTAGCCATTGAAGACTCCTTTCACAAGCGGAAACATTACTTAGATATTAGTATTTTTCCAGTAAAAATTCAATATAAAAGGCTTATTTCTATTCATTGTTAGCACTCTCGCCTAAAGAGTGCTAATTTTATATTGACTTTTATTTGGCTGAAAGGTATAGTTTATATTGGTCGATAATTTAACGTTATCTGAACGTTTTTATATGATAAGGAGTGAATTCATTATGAGCAACAAACACGGTAGTCTTTCTATCAACAGTGAAAACATTTTTCCAATTATTAAAAAGTGGCTCTATTCTGACCACGACATTTTCTACAGAGAATTAATCTCTAACGGATGTGATGCTATCACCAAGCTGAAAAAGCTTGATATGATGGGCGAGTACACACTTCCAGAAGATTACAAAGCAAAAATTCAGGTGTTAGTAAACGCAGAAGACAAAACTATCAAATTTATCGATAACGGTCTTGGTATGACAGCTGATGAAGTTGAAGAATATATCAATCAGATTGCATTCTCCGGCGCAACAGACTTTATTGAAAAATACAAAGACAAAGCCACAGATGAACAGATCATCGGCCATTTCGGTCTTGGATTTTACTCTGCATTTATGGTTGCTGACGAAGTACACATTGACACACTTTCCTACAGAGAAGGGGCTGTACCTGTTCACTGGGAATGTGACGGCGGCACAGAATATGCAATGGGCGAAGGTGATAAGACTGAAGTGGGAACTACAATCACACTTTTCTTAAATGAAGATTGCCTTGCTTTTGCCAATGAATACCGCGCAAAAGAAGTGATTTCCAAATACTGCTCTTTCATGCCTACAGAAATCTATCTTAAGAATGAAAACAGCACAGAAGATAAAGAAGAACCTTTAAATGACACACATCCACTCTGGACAAAGCATCCAAACGAATGCAGTGAAGAAGACTACAAAGCTTTTTACCGCAATGTATTTCAGGACTACAAAGAGCCACTGTTCTGGATCCATTTGAACATGGACTATCCATTCAACTTAAAAGGTATTCTGTACTTCCCTAAGATCAACACAGAATATGACTCTATTGAAGGTACTATTAAGCTTTACAACAATCAGGTGTTTATTGCAGACAATATCAAGGAAGTAATCCCTGAATTCCTGATGCTTCTCAAAGGTGTTATCGACTGTCCAGACCTTCCATTAAACGTATCCAGAAGTGCTCTGCAGAACGATGGATTTGTAAAGAAAATCTCTGATTACATCACAAAGAAAGTTGCTGACAAGCTTTCCGGAATGTGTAAAACAGAAAAAGAGAACTATGAAAAATATTGGGATGACATCAGCCCATTTATCAAATTCGGCTGCTTAAGAGATGAAAAATTCTGTGACAGAATGAACAACTATATTCTGTTTAAAGATTTAGATGGCAACTATCAGACGCTCCCAGAACTTCTTGTAAAAGAAGAAGCTGATAGCACTGCTGCCGACGAAGCAGATACAGAAGTTGCTGACGAAGACAAGAAGACCATCTACTATGTAACAAACCTTGCCCAGCAGGGACAGTACATTCAGATGTTCAAAGACCATGGAATGAATGCAGTGATCCTGACTCACTCCATCGACTCTTCCTTTATCTCTCAGTTAGAGGCCAGAAATGATCAGTACAAGTTCATGCGAATCGACGCAGACATCACAGAAGCTTTGAAAGAAGATGTTTCTGAAGAAGATTTAAAAGATGCTTTGGATGCCCTTACATCTATGTTCCAGAAAGCATTAGACAACGACAAATTAGATGTTAAGGTTGAAAAACTGAAAGATGCTTCTGTTGCGTCTCTTCTTACAGTGGACGAAGTTGACCGACGCATGCAGGATATGATGAAGATGTACAATATGTACGGCATGGATCCATCCATGTTTTTGATTCACGAATCTCTCACATTAAACGTTGCAAATCCACTTGTAACTTACCTGTTGGAAAATCCTGAATCAGAAAATGCCTCCATCTTCTGCGAACAGCTTTATGACCTTGCAAGAATCTCTAACCATCCTCTTACAGCAGATGAGATGGCCAAATTCGTTCAGAGAAGTAACCATATCATGATGTTACTGACAAAATAAGATTTTATAATACTTTTCAAAAAAATAGGGAGCTATCACAACGCGCTGATAGCTCCTTTTTTATCACTGTCTATGTATTAATAATCGTCTCCACAGTACTCTTCAAACACATCAAAAATACTGATTGTAGACAAGTTTTCATCCGAATTAACCTCTACCTCATTCCAGCGTTCTGCATTCAACTTGGAATCTGTTGACGCTTTGTATGCCTCATAAGTAGCATCCACTGCATCGGCCATGCGCTGAGCCAAAACAGATTCTTTGTTTTTCTGAGTTAATTCTTCATCATAATTGTTTTCACAATAATAGATGTAAAATCCTCCATCAGCAGCGATCACATCTGTATATTCTCCGTTAGCCAATCCAAAAACTGCCGTTTCAGCTTCTGCCGGAACATCAGATCTGTCGATGATTCTTCTTGTTTCCTCCGCCTGATTGTAAGCTGCTGCAATTGCAGAGAATTCACTGCCAGACTGAATCTTGCTGTACGCAACTCGAATGGCATCTTCCTTTTCAGTAAAGATCTGCAGCACAGTCATTACTCTGGCCTCATCATCACTGACTTCCTGGTCCACAGACTCTGTCATTTCAGCAAAAACTTTTCGTGCCATGGCATAATGCTGATATAGATTTAATACATCTTTTTCTGTTGCTTCCGTATACGCAATCTCAGCATCGTTCAGCGACTGATAATATGCCATTGCAGCTGCTTCCACATTGGCAAGCTCTGATTCAGACAATTCCCATTCCTGGTCTTGTCCAATATAAGCCAGCATGTAGATCTCAGCAAGCTGAGAAATGGTAAGATCCTTGATATAGCTCTCAAGCTCTTTGTTTCCGTCAACAGACGCTTTCCAGAGATCTACACCATACACATCTCTATACTGATTCTGATAATTCAAAAGCATCAGTTTTGCCTCCGGCAATGAGCAAGTTTCCTTACCAATCTTAAATACGGAAGCATTATCTGTTATTGCAACTTTCTTATCACATCCGGCAAACACCAAAAGAGCTAGTATTGACACCAGACATACCGCGATTATACGCTTTATTTTCATGTGTATTCTCCTTCTGATCAGGCATCTACAACCAGATATCTTCCGTCTGGAAGTTTGAACACCTCAGCTGCTTCTTCGATTTCCTGATTGCTCATTCCAGTAATATCACCGCCACATTCATCAAAATAGTCTTTTACTTCTTTGATGTTTTTGCAGACAACTGCCATGCACATATCCAAGAAATCATCCGCTTCTTCATGATCTTCTGCAACTGTTTCAGGAAATAGCTGCAGCTGTTTTTCCAAAAATGCATCTAACACCATTTTATCATAAATTGCCATATCAAATTCTCCCTTCCAACACTAGAAATCTTCTTTTGACAAATTAATCAGCCCCTGAATATCGCAATTGCATCCTTCCTTGCCACAACTGCATCCTGTAGGCATAAATACAAGCGGGAATTTCCATCTTGCCTGCTGGTAAAGCTTGCTGATTGGAAGTCCAACCACGTTGTTGTAATCACCGTCAATCTTCTTTACATACAGTGAAAACTTTTCATCCTGAATACCATATCCGCCGGCCTTGTCATAGCAGGAACCAGATTTTTCGTAAGCCA
>JAZQSD010000117.1:0-6781 GCA_045629925.1 Eubacterium sp. | reverse complement strand
ACAATAAAATCAATGTAATCACCCTGATCCATCAGAGTTGTGATTGACAGTCCTGGATATTCTTCCTGCAATTCTTCAATTGCCTCGTTACAATTATCGGATACTTCAGAAGTTCCTGCAGTACTTGCCTTAAAGATAGATAACAGAACACCCTGGTTTCCGTTTACTTTTGCATATGCTGCGTTGGCATTATCAATCCATGTTACTTCTGCAATATCGCAAAGACGGATATCTCCGATTCCGTCAATATTTGTCAGAATTGTATTTGTCAGTTCTTCTGTATCCGCAAACTCATCGCCTACTTTCAGAAGATACTGGTTCTCACCTTCATAAATGTAACCTGCAGGCATAGCAAAGTTCTGAGCGTAAAGCAGCTGTGAAAGAGTATCTAAGGAACACAACTGGTCAAGATTTGCACTCTTTAATGCTTCATCTCTAGCTTTTTCATATGCCTCTACACCAGCATCTAACTGTGTCTGAGCATCTGTCAGACTAGTTTCACCGGATGCAATCTGTGCCTGTGCTGCACCAAATCCAACTGCCGCTGAGATCTTACCTGTTTCCAGATCTGCATAGCTGTCTGCAGCCTGCTGTACCTGAGTATTTACTTCATCCAGTACAGCCTGAGCTGTCTGAATCTCTATTGCAAGGTTTGCAAGTTCTGTGTCAATCTGGCCCAGACGAACATTTACGATGTGATCCATCTGTGTCAGATTTTCAATTGTCAACTGCGCTGCTGCTTCTCCCTGCCCCATCTGGTTCATAAGAGCAACAACTGCTTCTAATTTCTCAGGATGTGCAATGGCATCCTTTACATCAGCAGGAAGACTGTCTGCCGGAAGACCAAACATTGGCGCCATATTCTTCATCATGGCAAAGGAATCATTGGTCTTCTTGTAATTACCTACTATATCAGCTTCTTCGTAAGCTGCTTTTTCCATCTTCAGAGCCTGTTCGCTAGCCTGAAGAGAACTTAAATTCGCCTGGTACGCCGCCTGTGTTGCAAGGGCCTGATCTACCAGTTTGCTTGCTTCCGCAAGTTCGCTGGAAGTTGTTGCCTGCTGCTCCTTCAATTCTTCTTTGGAATCTGCAAGCTGTCCTTTTGCTTTATTTAACTCTGCCTGAGCCTTATCTAGTTCATCTTTTGTCTCAGCCAGTTTGCTGTTTACTTTCGCAGCCAGTTTGTCATTGATCGCATCTACCTTTTCTTCAATCAGACGGATCTCAACGGACTTCTCTACAGCACCTGTCGGTTCTACGCTGGCAACACCATTCTGGCGCTCCATTGTAGGCTGAACCACATCTTCTACAAACTGGGTCAGTTCAAAGATATCCATTCCCTCGTAGTCAACGCTGACGTACATGGATGCCATCATATCGATAGACAGCTCCATAGTCATTGGTGTACCTGTTCCTTCAGGAAGGGGAACCAGATCTAATGCGGAGGCAATCTTTACCATCGCACTGTCCATGTTGGTATCTTCTTCGAACTCAAGAGTAACCATACTGTAGTTTTCCGCAGATGTACTGGTTACATTCTTTATACCGTTCAATTTGCCAAGCTGTTCTTCCAACGGTTCTGTCACCGTAGTATCCACTTTCTCTGGTGATGCGCCAGGGTATGTAGTAACTACCATTACATATGGAATGTTAAATTTTGGAAGCAAGTCTGTAGACATTCTTGTAAAACTTACAAATCCAAGAACCAGCACAATGACAACTGCTACCAATATAGTAAAAGGTCTTTTAACACTAAACTTCGCCATAAGAGACTCCTTTTTTGGATAAAATTATAAAACTAATTTATTTTACTACATTCAGTTTCCACAAACAAGAAAAAAAGAACAGGAGCATTGCAAACCAGTATGATTTAACCGTTTGTTTACTCCTGTTTTATATATTTTTTATAATTTTATACTCCTACTTTTTTGCAGATGTCTGCCAGACAGCATCTATCACAGTATGGCTTGGTCCGTGCGGTACAAACTGCTCTTCCGTGATCTACCAAACGATGGCAGAAATCATTCCCCTCCTCTGGAGGAATCAGTTTCCACAATGCCATCTCGACTTTCTTCGGCTCTTTGACCCCGTCCACCAAACCGAAACGGTTCACAAGGCGGATGCAATGAGTGTCTGTCACGATGGCAGGTTTGCCAAACACATCTCCCATGATCAGATTTGCGCTCTTGCGGCCAACTCCCGGCAATTTTAACAACGCATCGAAGTTGTCAGGAACCTGTCCATTGTACTCGTCCCTTAAAATCTTCATGCAGGCGTTAATATCCCTGGCCTTGCTTCTGCCAAGCCCGCATGGTTTTACAATGTCTTCAATCTCTTCCGGTGTGGCCGATGCCAAGGCATCCACGTCAGGAAACTTTTTGTAAAGGTCTTCTACAACAACATTCACTCTGGCGTCCGTGCACTGGGCTGCCAGGCGCACACTGACCAAAAGTTTCCACGCTTCATTGTACTCTAACGTACAATCGGAATCCGGATATTCTTTTTTCAAACGTTCTATAATCTCTAACGCTCGCTGTTTCTTTGTCATATAAGTTCCTCATTTATAACGAAAAATCAAAATCCTCTGTGGCTATATTATTTTGCTTGTATTCCATCAAAAATCCAAGCAGTTCTGTCTTGCCTCCAGCGTTTAAAATTTCTAAAGCATCTTCAATGTTGCTCTCGTGGAAATATCCTATCTGCGTCAGCTCAGACAAACGTTCCCTGTCCTCTCTGGCAGCAAGATCTTCCATGACCTCTGTCAGATGTTCCTCAAGCCAATCTCTGTAAAAATCAGCCTTTTCATCAGACAGCTCCAGCGGATATTTTAATCGAAAGGCCGCCATCCCCGCCTGATCCTGCACATACAGATACGTGCTCCAAAGCTTGTCATATTCCTGATAATCATATCGGACATCTTCCTTGCCAGATCGAAGCAGATTCGTTACTTCTTCACGGCGATACACAGGAATTCTCGGCACATAGACCTTCGTTTGATCCTGTTCCACATTAAGAGCCAGTATATTAGGATTCTCCGTAAAAGCCTTCTCTCCAACATTTTGCACGGAAGCAGGAATTGTTACTTCTTTTACTTCTGCCCTGCGAAATGCCTGCGGTCCAATGGCGCTTACCCTATCAGGGATTCGCCAATATTGGTCCTTGCCAAAATACCGGAGAAGTTCAAGACTTCCATCTTCAAGTTTTCTGTACAGTGCATCCCTGTCTGTCTCGAAACAATCATTTTCAGCAGGGATAATGATCTGCTCTAATTCATCTTTGTACTTATCCCAGTTAAAAGTGTTGGTAAAAACACATTTTCCCAGACTTTTTAACGATACCGGCAAAGAAAGCTGTCCCTCCAGGGCGCAGTAGGAAAACGCATTTGTCCCTATAACTTCTAATCCTTGATTCAAATGTACTTTTCTCAGCTTTCGGCAACTTTCAAAGGCTTCCTCCTCTATTACCCGAAGGCTGTCAGGACACCAAACTTCTTCAATGGCCTCCTGTCCGCAAAAAGCACCTCTGCCTACAACTCTCGTTCCCTCCGGAATACGGTAGCCTGTGCTCTCGCCCCGAAGATCCACAGCTAGAATCGTATCCCCATCCGGGTGTTTTTCATATAATCCGTAACCGTCAGAATAGTAATAAGGATTCTCTGCAGCGATATTAAGTTTTAAACCACCCAAGTCATGAGGATTGTGAATGGTATGTACTGTTGATGGAATGTACAATTCGCTGATAGGCGTTACAAGCACTACATCTGTTCCCAGCACTTCCAACCCTTCTGAAAAAATCAGTTCCTGAAGTCCTAAGCAAAACTTAAACGCTCCATCCTGGATTTCCCGCACGCTTCCCGGCACAATAACTGAGCTAAGGTCTCCGTCATTGTCTGCGAAAGCTTCCTGGCCAATCACTCGAACCGGCAAACCATCAATCTCCTGCGGAACACACACTTTCTCCTGTTCCCCTGTGTACTTTGTAATTGTGATGGCTCCATCTGCCACTTCATACAAATAATCCTTGTGCAACTTCTGACTCCCTCTATCCTTCTTTTAATTCAATTCCAGATGATCAAGGTCCAGCTTGTCTAATACTGTCAGAATCTCCTGCTGACGTTCATAGAGCTGGAATTTCTTGTTATATTTATAATATTCCTTGCATCCTTTCTGGCTGATAAACTTAGCACTGTTGTAATTTACAGTTAAGTCTGTAACCAGAATCAGCATCTCATTTCCGTCGCCAAATACTTTTTCTACAAATTCGAAAAGGTTGGATAATTTCTCAATGATCTGCTGGGTTTCTTCTTTCATTTTTGCAATCTCACTATCGAAGTTTGCTTTAATAAGCGCAAATGCACCATCTGCATCGGTGATATCTTTCATGCGGATTGTCTTTGCATCCTGCTGCAATGTCCACAAGATAAGCTGATATGCTTTTCTGTCAACTGGCGCAAGGGCATTGGCCTGATCCTGCTGATCCATAACCAGATTTGTCGCTGCTTCTTTCTGTGCAAGCACTTCTAAAATCTCAGGCTGTGATGCATCCTGCATCTGGCCAAAAGTTTCTTTTACCTCTTTTAACACACCAAGCAACTTCTTCATGCCGTGCTCGGTCTCCACGTTTTTGCGGATATCAATCTGCAGTGCTTCAAGAAGCAGCCCCATAAGAGATAAGCGTTCGTCGAAGCTTGCATTTTTCGCACGGTTGCGCACTTCTCGATCTGCCTGCCCTGATAAAATCTGATGCACCCGGTAATCCTTTTTATACTTCTGATACAAGTCATAATACGCCGCAAACTCTCTAGAGATTCTGCGATTTCTCAGATACTGTCCCACAAGAGTTTCGTCCACATCGTACTCTAACTCTTCGTAAAGATACAATGACTCGGACAGATCTTCCCAGCCGCGGGCTGTCACATAAGACTTACCGTCCACTGTATTTTCAATCACATAAAAATCATTTTTCTTAATATCCAGGTAAGTAAGGATGGCGCTGTGAATTCCTTTGTTCACACCATAGCCACGCCATGTATCATAATCCGCTTCCACTTCCAGCACCTTCATTCGGTCCATAGTTACGATATCGAACTCACGAACAGAGCGGTTAAACTGTGGCGGGTTACCTGCTGTGGCAACTACCCATCCCTGTGGAATCTGATGTTTGCCGAATGTCTTGTACTGAAGGAACTGAAGCATAGATGGCGCCAATGTTTCAGACACACAGTTGATCTCGTCTAAGAAAAGAATTCCTTCCTTCTTGCCAGTCTGTTCCATAGTCTCATAAACAGAGGCAACAATCTCTGACATGGTGTATTCAGACACGTCAAATTCTTTCCCCTGGTATTTCTTATGGCTGATAAATGGCAGACCAAGGGCACTCTGACGGGTGTGGTGTGTCATGGAATATGATACCAGCGCAATATCCAGTTCCTGGGCAACCTGCTCCATAACCGCAGTTTTACCGATACCTGGTGCACCCAGCAAAAACACTGGTCTCTGTCTCTCAACCGGAATGCGGTACGCACCGTATTCGTCTTTCATCAGATATATGCTTACAGCCTTCTTAATCTGTTCTTTTGCTTCTCTAATATTCATTAAACATCTTCCTCCTGTAATACCAGTCGAATGGCCCACACAGGCACTTCCGGAATGGCAAACCCTTCTTCAATAAAAACGAAGGCGGTCTGATAATCCGGCATTCTTTCCGGGAATGTTCCATGACCGTCTGTAAAATAGATCATGCCTTTCAGATTCTGAAACTCATGCCGCTTGATCAGGCCATCTACATACTCAAACACCGGCCTAAAGTCCGTGCCCCCAAAGCCAGACAGCTGAACATCCTGCATATAAGCTTCAAACTCTTCGTCAGATGTGATCTTCACATCCTGCTGTATCTTCGAATCACACTGAATAATGTGAATATTGACTCTAGAAAAATAGCTGTCGCTGTTTTTCAAAATATTGTAAGTTTTTCGCAAAAACCGCTCCACCGTTGTTCCCTGACAAGAACCCGATGTGTCAATGGCTATGACAAACTCTCGGATGCGCTTGTTCTCCCGATACTCCAGCGGTTCCACTAGCGGCATATTCTCATAAAGCTGCATACCGTAGGTGTAATAGATATAATCAAACTCGTCATCGTTGATGTGCATCTCTTCACCCATCACAGAGAACTTCTTTAAAAATTCTCCGTAATCGTATTTTTCCCTGGTTGCTTCCTTCAGATTCAAAAGCAGATCCCCTGCTCCAAACCCCTGCTCCCTGGAAAAAATCTCAAGATCCATCTTGGCATGCTCACTGACATCCTCCCAGTCACCATTGGATCTGCCAACAAGCACTTCTTCTAACTCTTCCTGCTCGCCTTCTTCTCCTTCGTCTGCCTCGTGGCATCCGATCATTGCAGTCCGAGTATTCTTGGTGTACTCATCCCCATGGCGCTCCATAGCATCCACCTGTTTTACCGGAATCCAGTGCATGGGCTCATCCCGCTCAAAAAGATTGGCAAAAAGAATGTAATACTCTGCTTCCTCTGGGTGATCCAACAACAAGCGATAGATCTTCTCTGCCGTCAGCATTGACACTTTTGGTCGCAGATCTTCCAACACCTTTCGCATCTCTTTATCGGCTTCCAACCCGGTATCCACAAGTCCAAGCCCCATGATGGATGTCTCCACCGCCATATCACAGGCCAGATCCCAATACTCACGGTCCATCTTTTCATACTTAAAAGGATGGCTGAAGATGCAGTGCAAGATCATATGGAGAAATGCTCTGGTGCAATA
>JAZQSD010000116.1:0-2996 GCA_045629925.1 Eubacterium sp. | reverse complement strand
TTATCTGTAGTTGGAACCACAACCTCTTCTTCTGGTTCTACAGGAGTTGTCTCTTCTGCAAAACTATCTTCTACCACAGAAAAACCTGCTTTATCAGAAACCACTTCGTTTTCTGTTGACTGATCTTCTATCTTTTCTGTTGACTTAACAGATGAATGATCAACTGCCTCTTTTGACACAGATACTTCTGTAATCTGAATCACAGGAGCATTGATGGATGCTGCGTTAGCAGACATTGGAGCTGCCAAACATCCAATCGCAAC
This sequence comes from Eubacterium sp., assembly GCA_045629925.1. Taxonomy (GTDB): domain Bacteria; phylum Bacillota; class Clostridia; order Lachnospirales; family Lachnospiraceae; genus Brotonthovivens. The sequence continues at coordinate 2,733 of JAZQSD010000116.1, read as the reverse complement.
AACTGCCGCTATTAACATGCTGATACTTTTCATTCTAAGTTTCAAATGCTTTTCCTCCCTGATAGACTTTTGTCACATCTTTTGACACACTATCACAATTAATAAACATTTCTGAAAGCACCATAACACATAATACGGTCTTTTGTAAATAGATTTTAATATTTTTGTAACATTTTCACCAATTCAAAGTCAATTGTACGTGTCATTGCATCTGTTTTCACCACTTTGATTGTTACTTTTTGCCCTAATTTATAGGTTTTTCCAGTTTTCTCTCCCACCAGCTCATAAGAATTCTCATTAAACTCGTAGTAATCTCCCACCAGAGTATTTACATGCACCATCCCTTCGATGGTGTTTTCCAGTTCCACATAAAAGCCATAATTTGTTACACCAGATATTACTCCCTGGAATTCTTCACCGATATGTTTGGACATGTACTGAACTTTCTTCAACTTCACAGTCTCACGCTCTGCCTCATCAGCTCTGCGTTCTAAGATACTGCTATTTTCCGCTACTCTAGGAAGAATATCGCTATAATGCTGCAAACGTCTTTCGCCCATTCTTCCTCTGATAGCATCTTTTATGATGCGGTGAATCTGCAGATCCGGATATCTGCGGATCGGAGAAGTAAAATGACAGTAATAGGATGCAGCCAGACCAAAATGTCCTACACACTCCACTGAATATCTGGCACGCTTCATAGAACGCAGGGTTAATCTTGCAATCAAGCCTTCCTGTGGCGTATCTTCACTCTTTGCCAGCAGTTTCTGCAGTTCTTTCGGATGGATCTGACTTCCACCTGTATGGATATGAAAACCAAAATTGTTGATAAAAGTGCTCAACTGCTTAATTCTGTCCGGATCAGGTTTTTCATGGGTACGATACACAAAAGGAATCTCCTGCCAAAAATAATTCTGGGCCACAGTCTCGTTGGCAATCAACATAAAGTCTTCAATGATCTTTGTGGCAGCATTTCTGTCATATGGCTTGATTTCAACCGGCTCTCCTTCTTCATTAAGGATTACTTTTGTCTCAGGAAACTCAAAGTCAATAGAACCTCTCTGTTTTCTCTTGTGACGCAAAATATCTGCCAGCTCTTTCATAAGAAAGAACATATCAACAAAATCTGCATATTCTCTTGTAATCTGTTCATCTGCATTTGTAATGATCTTATTTACATTTGTGTAAGTCATGCGGCGGTCCACATTGATCACAGATTCTGCGATTGTGTGGTCGATCACATTACCTTTTGCATCAATCGTCATAATACAACTTAAAGAAAGACGATCTTCACCCTGATTTAAAGAACAGATTCCATTGGAAAGTTCTCTCGGAAGCATTGGGATCACTCTGTCCACCAGGTAAACGCTGGTTCCTCTCTTCAAAGCTTCCATATCAAGTGCGCTATGTTCCTGCACATAGTTGGCTACGTCTGCAATGTGAACCCCTAAGATATAATTGCTACCTTCTTTAGAGATGCTGATGGCATCATCAAGATCCTTCGCATCTTCGCCGTCTATTGTTACTGTCTGCAGATGACGAAGATCTAGTCTTCCTGCCATATCTGCCTCAGAAACAGGTTTTGCAACATTCTCCACCTGTCTTTTTACTTTGTCTGGAAAATCAACAGGCAGGTTGTATTCTTTTACAATAGAAATAATATCTGTTCCTGGATCATCTTTATGGCCAATGATCTCAATCACTTTTCCCTCAGGTTTCTTACCTTCTTTTCCATAAGAAGTAAGTTCCACCACGACCTTGTGTCCATCTAATGCCCCTTTGGAACGCTCGACAGGCACAAAAACATCTTTTAATATCTTCTGATTATCTGGTCTTACAAAACCAAAATTTCCAGACTTTTCAAATGTTCCCACCAGTGTAGTGATTCCATGAGAAATGACCTTTACAACATTGCCTTCCCTGCGTTTCCCGCGGGATGGTCGCACCAGCACTTGTACTGTATCCTGATGAAAAGCTCCGTTTGTGTAACTTTCAGGAATGAAGATGTCCTCTTCTTCTCCTTCCACACGAACAAATCCAAATCCTCTCGGATGAGCCTCATACACACCGATCAAGCTAGGGTTTGTTCCTTTGGAATATTTTCCATTTACAGACAGTTCTACTTTACCTTCCGCCATCAGCGCATCTAGAACCTGGTGCAGCTCCTGACGCTTATCTTTTGGAATATTCAAAAGAGTCGCTATATCTTTCGCCTTCATTGGCACATACAGCTCATCACAAATAAAATCGTATATATTTTTCTTTCTCTGTTCAAATTTTTCCTGATTCATTCTAACTCCTGATAAAAGCAAAAAAGACTGTCGCTTTCACGACAGTCTTAAGAACTTATGCTAATCTAGCAATACATAAAATCGCAGCGATGATAAGGAATAACGCAACAAGGATTCTTGTTACTTTAACAAGAACGCCTTCCATAGAACGTCCCTTATTCTTTCCCCAGTAAGAATCAGCGCCTGCACCAGCAAGGGCACCAAGACCGCCGCCTTTACCTTCCTGCATTAAGATTGTAATTGTTAATATAACACAAATAGCAATAAACACTATCATGATAATTGTTCTTAAAATGTCCACGTTTCACACCTCCCATGGATGTTCTCTTTTACAACTAACACATTCTACCATGAGACATATCAATTTTCAAGCATAATTATCAAAAATATGTCCATATATTTTATTTTTATTCACGAAAATTTATCCCAGGAATTATTTTTT
>JAZQSD010000115.1:0-8788 GCA_045629925.1 Eubacterium sp. | reverse complement strand
TGTAATTGAATGTTGCATATGCTTCTTCATGACATACAAAAGTCTTGTGTAACATTCAATATTTAATTTTCAAAGTACACGCATCTATTTCTTATGCCCAGATGCTGGGGCTGATTAATTACTAACGGACATAGAATCCGTTTGCATTGATTGAATGGCTTCTGAGATTTTGAACAGCAACTTTATAATAACCTAAACGTTCACATGTATAGTTTATAGCCACAGAATCATTATTACTGCACAAACCATACACAAATGTTCCGTCCGGTTCAATAACACCTACTCTTGCAGTACCACTCTGCCCACTCGGAAAAGTGATATAGCAATATACATCTATCGTAGTATCCTTTCTCTTCAGGAAATTGCCGCTTGCCCCAATGGACGATGCTGCAATATCCCAATCAAAAACCTTCTGTGTTCCATATGTTGCTATTCCAGATTCTGATTCCATAGACACTATCTCATAACCTTCAGCGGCCAGTTCTTCCGCTGACATAGAAAAGACATTCACATTATCAACAACATCCAAGTTGATTACTTCCACATTAGAAGCAGTAATCTCAGTCTCCATTGTCTGCAAGTACAGATCTTCCCCTTTCACAGAAGTAATCTCGCCTGCTGCGATAGCAGTTGTGCCGGAACCAAGGACAAAGACTGCACTCAGAAGTATGCACAATGCTCGTTTTCCCTTACCCATGTTAAGTTTGCTCAATCTCTTTATCCTCCTATAAATCGTTTGGGAGTCCCCAAACGTTGCTATTGAGGAGCCGCCAACGGAATAGTATTTGTTTGATTTTACCGCTGCAGACACTAAAACCTTAGCATACCGTTGTCTGTCTCCATCTAAAATTGACCTGCAAACCACATAATCACAGTATGTTTCTGACCAGTTGTCCAGATCCCACATATAGAAATGCAGGAACGGATTCCACCAGCACAGTACCGAAATCACACGACCAATGGTCTTCCATAGGTTATCCCTGTGCTTTATATGGACTGCTTCATGGGCCAACATGATTACTAGTTCCTCTCTGGTGTATGGCACCTGAGGCAGTACCAATATCGGTCGAAGCACACCCATAACGCAAGGTGTTGGGCACATCATATTTGTATACATCCTAATTCCTTTAAAACGTTTCTTAGGATAAAAGGAACAAAACAGCTCCTTTAACTTGTCATCGAATAGAGGAATGTTGTACGCGCGCAGTCTTTGATATTTTACAAAACGATACCCGTATAAAATAGCAATGGCTGATGTAATAATCAGCCACACTAAAAAGATCCTATGAAATACTTCCGCGATATACTGATTACCACAATAACTAAGCAATTTTCCATTTACTTCTCCGAAACAACTTATCACTACATATATGTAGGAAAATGGAACCGAAAAGAATATGATGACTCCCCGAAGAAGGTGATACACCGTGCGGGCATTGCCATGCTTCAAGGCAATCTTCATCAATTTGGAACTTAGTATATACGCCACATTACCAGTAATCGCATTCAAAAACAAAAGATAGAAAAAATTATTTTCCCATACCATCTATCAAGTCTCTAAGCTGCGCTAATTCCTTGGAATCAACGTCATTGGAACCGAAAAATGCAGATAGGAACTCTGCAGGTGAACCTCCACCCCAGAAATCAACAAAATTGTTCATCTCTTTTGTGCGGTAGTCAACCTCTAACACAAGTGGGTGATATGTGTATATCTTCCCATTTCTAGTCATCTCCAGAAAACCTTTCTGAACAAGATGAGCCAGATAAGTGGAAACCGTCTGTGGCTTCCAGTCCTTTTGATAGCGTTCGTTTACCATTGCTACGATTTCTGATAACACCAGATCCTTTGGTGTGTCCCAGATACATTTCATAACAAGTAACTCAGCATTGGTCAATTCATTCTTAAGCAAAATTATCATCCTCTCTATACTTTGACTTATTATTTTTTTAGTCAAAGTTATCTTAGCATGTATACATGGTTTTTTCAACAACACATGCGCTGGGTATTGACCAAAAATACCCCATTTTGCTGAATAAATATACTGTTTTCAGGTTATCTTTTGTATCAGGGTTTTAATTATTAAGTTTGCGTCTTAGTAACTATAACATTAGTTCTGATATTTTGCAACTACTTTCTATATTTTTAGTTTATAAATTTAGTTGTTAATTTTTCATCAAATCTTCAAACAAAAAACCGACCTATCAATCGTTAGATTTTTCGCTCTAACTTTTGAAGGTCGGTTCCTATTTTCATTTAGCTTATGTATCTCAGATTTTGCTGCAAGTATATATTGTTACTGATTCAGCAACTCCAATGCCTTCTGCAACTGATTATCATACTGATATTCGTACTCTGCATCTTCCGGGCCCAAGAACTCGTACTCGATCTCCACGTCAGGAGAGACACCTGTGCCATGGATACAAGTTCCATTCGGCGTATAGTAAGTGCTTGTGGTCATCTTCAGCGCACTGCCATCCCCCATCGGCTGCACTCCCTGGACGATACCTTTGCCATAAGTTGTGGTACCTACCAAAGTTCCAATCTGATGATCTTTTACTGCCCCGGCAAAAATCTCAGAGGCACTTGCGCTGTTGCCGTCAATCAATACCACCAGCGGCAGACTCAAGGACTCATCATTTGTAGCAAGGTATTCTTGACGGTTGCCGTACTTGTCTTCTGTGTATACGATCATTCCTTCGGAAAGAATCATATCTAAGATCTCTACTACGCTGGATAAGTTTCCACCAGGATTACTTCTCAGGTCTATAATCACTTCTTCCATGCCCTGACCCTGAAGTTCTTCCAATGCCGCATGGAACTGGCTGGAAGTTTTGCCGCCAAATTCTGTAATCTGGATGTATCCTGTCTTGTTTTCCAGCATGGCCGAATCTACAGTCACTACATCTAACGGACGTCTTGTGATCTCAAAAGTCAGATATTCTTCTGTACTTTCACGATATACTTCAATCGATACAACAGTTCCCTCTTCGCCTTTCACGTGAGACACAAACTCGCTTAACTCCATGGTTGTTGCCTCGTACTCATCTGCGGAGAGTAACAAATCTCCTTTTTTAATACCCGCCTCTTCTGCTGGCGAACCTTCCTGCACATTTACTACCTCTACCACCATAGTGTTCATATTCTGTGACAGTGTCGCACCGATACCACAGTAGCTTCCCGTAATGTCCATATTGTACAATTCATCGTACTGCTCTTTTGTGTAATACTCTGAGTAAATATCAAGTCCATTGAACAAGCCCTGGTACAGACCGTTTCTCAGATCCTCCTCGGACACGTCCTCATAGTAACTGGACTGAATCATGGCAGCTATGTAATCTAATTTCTTTATGGTTGCTTTGTCTAGAAGTGACTCATACTCCAAAACAGCCGGTTTTTGCTGGCCATTCTCTGTGACAACCACACTGACAGTTGTTTTATTTGTCTTGTTTATTGTAAGACCTGACAGCACCAAACCTACAATTACACATATCACAACAGCAACTGCAAATCCTCTTACCACTCCCCTTCGGAAGCTTCTTTTTATTGCACGCTCCTGCTCTTTTGCCAGTTCAGAACTGCCTTTCTTCTGTTCCTGTTCAAAAATCTCCATACTGCCTCCAATACTGCATTTTTCCCAAATACAAAATAAAAGCAACGCAAAACGAAGCACGTCCGCCTCATCTTACGTTGCTTAAAATCATTGTTCCTAAACGTGTAAATGACGGTGGATAGTTACACGGCTTCCCACAAAACCGATACCCACTCCAAGTATCAGACCTACTGGAAGCAGAACCTGGAATACATTTTCTACTGGGATAAATGTAAGAAGATTCTCCAAGAAATTAAAGTTCTGTCCAATATACCGAATGATCGTATCGTACAGACGATAGATGATAATCAACGGAATAATAGATCCGATCAATCCAATGAGAATACCTTCTACGATAAATGGTGAACGAACAAACATATCCGTTGCGCCGATGAGTTTCATAATCTTAATCTCTTCTCTTCGGACTGTAATACCTGTATGAACCGTATTGCTGATCAGGAATACGGCTACGCAGACAAGGATTGCGATAATCGCAATTGAAATATAACTGATCAAAGAGTTAAAATCTGAAAGCACGTTGGCAACCATCTCTGAATGGTTGACACTTGCAACACCCTCTGTAGCTTCCAACTGGTCTACTAATTCAGCCTGCATGGAAACATCTTCCATGTACACATCGTAATGCGCTTTGTTAGCTAATGGATTGTCTTCCGCAAAAGTCTCTGCTGACGCAACATCGCCGCCAAAGTATTCCTGCTGATATTCTTTCCATGTCTGTTCAGCTGATACAAATGTAATCTCTGATACCGCTTCATTCTCATCCAGCATCACACCGATCTCATCGATGCGACTCTGTTCGATACCTTCTTCAAAGAAAACTGTAATGGCAACACCGGATTCAATATCTTTTACCGTATTCTGGAAGTTCACCAGTACGGAGTAGAAAATACCGAACATAAAGATACAGGCTGCCATAGTAACGATAGAAGCAATAGAAAACATTTTGTTTCTCAGGATATTTGCACATCCCTGTTTGATTGAATAAAAAAATGCACCAATTTTCATTATGCTTCACCACCCATCTGCTCGTCACTTGCAATAGTTCCCTTCTTGATCGTGATGACGCGTTTTTTCATCTGTTTTACAATATCCATATTGTGAGTTACAACAAGAACTGTAGTTCCTCTTGCATTAATCTCTTCCAGGAGTTTCATAATCTCCCATGCATTGTTAGGATCTAAGTTTCCTGTAGGTTCATCTGCCAAGAGAATCTTTGGTTCATTTACAAGTGCTCTTGCGATGGCAACTCGCTGCTGCTCACCACCGGAAAGTTCTGTTGGTCTGGATTTGTACTTTGCAGCCAATCCTACCAGAGAAAGAATCTTTGGCACGTTTTTCTTAATGGCGCGGTTTGGCGCGGAGATAACACGCTGTGCAAAAGCAACATTCTCATATACGTCTCTGTCTTTCAGCAATCTGAAATCCTGGAACACGCAGCCAATATTTCTTCTGTAATATGGAATATTTCTGTGGCTGACTCTGGACAGATCTTTTTTATTAATAATGATCTTGCCGGATGTAGGCTCAAGTTCTTTTGTCAACAACTTAATCAGTGTAGACTTTCCTGAACCACTATCACCAACGATAAATACAAACTCGCCTGCGCGAATGTGGAGGTCAACGCCGTGAAGGGCATGCACCCCTTCCACATAGTCCTTGCTCAGGTTCTTCAATATAATCATATGTTCCTCCTAATAATCAAGTGACTCCATATATTTCATATATTTTACAACCATCAATGCAATCTTAAATGTAATGGCATCTTCAAACACACGAAGATCCAGGCCTGTGCTCTTCTGTAATTTATCCAAACGATATACCAGTGTATTTCTGTGAATATACAACTGTCTGGATGTCTCGGAAACATTCAGGCTGTTTTCGAAAAACTTGTGGATTGTTGTCAAAGTCTCTTCATCGAAATCATCTGGAGACTTGCCATCAAAAATTTCTCGAATAAACATTTTACACAGTGGAATTGGAAGCTGATAGATCAAACGGCCGATTCCAAGTGCTGAATATGCAATGATCTTGCGTTCTTCAAAGAAGATCTTGCCTACATCCAAAGCCATGCGAGCTTCTTTGTAAGATCTGGATACTTCTTTGATCTCATTTACAACTGTACCATACGCGATATGGACATCACTATGTTCTGCTTTGAACGTAGCAAGGATTACTTCAGCTGTTTTGCTGATGTCAATGCCATCGTCCGCAACTTCTTTTACAACAATAATATTCTTCTCATCAACTGCAGTAACGAAATCCCGGTTCTTTCCTTCAAAGAGACTGCGCACTCTCTCTAAGTCATTACCGTCTTTATCTCGATTCGTCTCTACTATATATACAACGCGCTTCACTTCAGTTTCAATATGAAGCTTTTTGGCACGGTTGTATATATCTACCAACAACAGATTGTCTAACAACAGGTTCTTAATAAAGTTATCTTTATCAAAACGCTCCTTATATGCCACGAGGAGATTCTGAATCTGGAAAGTAGCGATCTTACCAATCATATAAACATCTTCGCTCTCTCCATTAGCCAGAAGTACATATTCCATCTGGTGTTCATCAAACACTTTAAAAAATTGGCAGCCGCCTACAACCTGACTGTCTGCTGGTGAATCCACAAATGTTAATGCAGGACCTACATAACGGTCTGCATCTGAAAATGTGCTGGCAAGAATCTTTCCCTCTGTATCAATAATACACAGATCGACACGAGTTATTGTTTTCAATCCTTCGATCGTATTTTGCAAAATCTGGTTTGAAATCATTATTCTTCCCTCTTCCCTCCTCCAGGTTTTATGTCAATTTGCACATTCCTATGCAACTTTCACAATAAACAGCCTGGATTTTATTTCACTTTTTCGTTACTAGTAACCATTTTAAGACAAAACACCACAAATTGTAAAGAGGAAAACACCATTTTTTTGTGCACTTCTTACTTTTTACTCATTTTTAACTATTGTCAAAACAGTTGTCACACTATGTTTTTTTAGTAACATTTGGCAAAAATAGGCAATTTACACAAAGAAGAAAAAATCAATCAAAAATTTAATTTTTTTCGAAAAAAGTTATCCACAATCGAAAATGTTGATTTTAAGCCATTTCTTCACTTATTCACAGAGTTATCCACATTGTCCACAAAAAATGTGCAAAAATATTTGGTTTACATATATTTATCCACGAACTTTTATTTTGTGCAAAACAGCAAAAATGTGGATAACTCTAAAAAAGTACAATATTTCTATTGACTTTTGAATCGTAAAAAAGCATCGAAATTTAAGGGAAATTGTCACACAATTAACAAATAAAAAAAGGGAGCTTGTCATCAGAATTTACCTTCCAACATAAGCTCCCCTAATTTCATATTTAATTTATTTTAGAAAATTCTTCTAATAGTTACAATGCTTCTGTAATTTACTGGAGATGAGTATTTGATACCATCTTTTTCATTTGACGCATGAACTACTGTATTGTTTCCAGCATAGATTGCCACGTGTCCTTTGTAGCAAACAATATCACCCGGCTGAATCTGAGAGAGACTTACTTCATATCCATATCCTCTCATGGCGCTGGAGGAGTGTGGAAGAGACACACCATAGTGTGCGTATACGCTCATAACAAATCCGGAACAGTCAGCTCCTCGTGTCAGGCTTGAACCGCCATACACGTATGGGTTGCCAACAAACTGACTTGCGTAATCTACAACCGCCTGTCCTTTGCCAGCAGAAAGTTTCATGAGAGCTTCTCTTTCTTCTTCTGGTGTAAGGGCTGTCTGGAACTTTGTGGATACTTCCACATATTCAGCTGAAACATATCCTTCGCCAGCACCTGTGGACACCTGAATCCATCCATCCACTTCTGCTGCCTTTACTTCAAGTTCAGCCTCTCTCGCTGCTCTAGTCACAACTGCTGCCTCTGTAGTTGCTTCCTTACGCACATTGAGTGCATCTGCCTGTACTGTTGCCACAGTCTTTGCAGCTTCACGAATCAATTCTTCATCACCAATCACTACATATTCTGCTTTCACATAACCTTCTACAGAACCGGAAGTGATCTTGATCCATCCATCTTCTTCTGCTTCTACAGCAGCAATCGCTTTGTTGTACAGCTTGCCAACAATCTTGCTTCCTTCGTCTTTGGAAGTTCTCACGTTAACATAGTCTTCAACCTGAGCAACTGCAATATGATCAATTTCTGTTTTTAACAATTCTTTTGCCAACATTGGTGCTTCTAACTGAACAGCAATCTCTTCTGTGATGAGCTGGCTTACAGCTACCTTCTGTTCAATTACTTCCGCAACAACATTGTTTGCTAACTGATATGGTTCAACAGCTGCAAATAAAGGTTCTTCTGGTGCTGCGCTTGCTGTAAAAGATGCCCCCATCAATACTGTCGCGCAAGCTGCTAAACATGCAACTGTTCTGAAATGCTTATGCATTCTTATTTCCCCCAAAATTATCATTTCTTTGTAACAGTTTTTAAAAATTATTTTCATTTGTTACAAACTTGTTACAAATATTACTTTGTCATTATAACAAAGGGGTAAAATTGTGTCAACCTTCAATCTTTCCTAAAACTGTAAACAATTTATAAACAATCTATAATTCCAATAAAAACAAGGGATCCAACAATGTGGATCCCCTGCAATAATATTTCTTAATATTTTGTAACAATTTGAATCTGTCTCTACGGAGTTGTCTGCTGTGGCTGCCCTGGATTACCTTCACCTGGCTGACCTGGTGTACCCGGCTGTTCTGGTGTGCCTGGCTGTTCTGGTGTACCTGGCTGTCCCGGTGTGCCTGGCTGACTCGGATCCACTGGCTGTCCCGGCTGCTGCTGTTGCTGTTGCTGCTGATGGAACAACTCGTCATGGATTTTACAAACTTCATCCTCTTTTGGAACTACTAATTTTTCATCTGAAGTGCCTTTTGTAGCTTCTTTCAACATTACTTTTTCTTCCACAAGTTCAAGTGGACAGTATTCACCTGCAAGAAGTTCAGATTCTTTACAGATCTTAACTTTTACGTGAAGCTCACATGTCTTTTTCGGAGCAGTGCCCTTGATAAAGTATTCTGTATGAGTATCTTCACAAATCTCTTCTGCCGGACGAAGCCCTGTCTTACTGCAGACTTTCACAGACACAATACCGTCTGGACGAGAGAACTTCTTGTTTT
>JAZQSD010000114.1:0-3306 GCA_045629925.1 Eubacterium sp. | reverse complement strand
AGCCGGCATTGGAAGAAACTGTATTCTGTGTCATGGAATCTGTGCGTGTGCAACTGCTTGTCTGCAACAACATTGGCGATGACCAAATTGTCGTTTTCATCCGAATAACTAAATGCGTGAAGCAGAACATTCTTGTCAGGGTTTTCAACTTCATAAACCATAGTTTGTGTGCCTGTGCTGGTAACAGCGTATGATTTTGGATCAAAATAGTAAATTCCATATGTTTTACCATTGACTGCTGTCAGAGTACAGTCTTTGTGGTCCGGTTTTATGTTCCATGGGCAGATAAACTGTATGATATTAGGTTCCCCGATAGAAGTTGTTTTCTCACATGTTCTCAGATCATATTTTTCTACAGTAGGTCCGAATACGTAGAAATGATCATCTTTTATAAGTCCATCGCATTTTGTGTGGATTTTTTCACTGCCATCAGCAGACGCTTTATCCAAAAGCTTGGCAATAGAATACGTTTTGACGCCAAGGTTGGTGAACAGGATTAAACAGCCATCTTTGGTCTCGGCCACAGAGTGACTAAAGTTACGGATAATGCCAGGATAGCCGCTTGTCTGTATTCCACCTAATGGTTTTAAATCTTTTGTGTATACAAAAATTGAGTTGTTGCTAGTGGCAAAGAGATAGCTATTGGTATAATCACTAATGTGGTTAAGGTCCGTGTTTTCAGGAATTTGTATATCTTTGTTTTCTTCCAGAAAACCGTCTGCATGTACAGTATAAAGCAATGTTTTTTGCTGGTTTGTCAGGCGGATTTTGCCATCTTTTTCTTCTGCATTGGAACCTGATAAGGATACGCAGAACAGGTCTTTGAGGCGGGCTGCATACATATTTGCCGCGCCGGCAATAGGATGCTCAACAGGCTGCCCATCTTTGCCTACAAACTGGTCTTTTACAAGGGTTTTACCATCCTCTATGCGGATGATCTGCCAATTTCCACTGCCGTGATCATAAATGGTAAGATGTTCACCTACAATATGGTGGGTACAGCTACCGGTACAGATCTCATTGAAAAGCAGCTGATTTGTGGAAATACAAAAGAGCGTCTGTTCGGAACGCTTTTCTGTTCGATCTCCGAATTTTCCAAGATGATGGTTGAAATATGCATACAGCTTTCCATCCAGTACATACAAGTCGTATGGAGATGGTTTTTCTGTGCTTACTGTGTCGATGCGAGATACCAGAGAAAGATCTGGCAAGGTGTAACATTCACAATAATTAAAACCATCCTGCAAGCCGCCCATACCCCAGTAGGAAACATAGAGTAAACCGTCTCCGGCAGCAATTTTGCAAAGTCCGTATCGGCCAAGATCATGGCGAAACAGGATATTTACCAATTCGTTTGTTCGGCGATCGATGATTTTAATGTGGTCCACATCATAAACCAGATAGTACGGATCGTCATAAGCAAAACCGTAAATTCCTTTTTCAGGCAGCGGATATTCGCTGATCAGGGCATCTTGTGAGATTTTCTGGAGCAAAGGTCTGAAATGAACTTTTTCATAATTGCCGCGTTGGGCGATGAGTTCTTTGACGATAGGGTTATCTTTATCCGCGTATCTTGTCAATTCTGTAAACAGTGTTTCTGGATAGGTGTCCAGCCTTGCTGCAGTTTTGTCAAAGAAGTCAGCAAGATGAGTGAAATCAGCAAGATTTCTTGTTTTTCCGATGGAACGGAATGTTTTTGCAAGTGCAGAGGCGCCCATGCGTTTTAATATCCATAGGAAAGGTTCTCCAGTGGAGAAAAATACATGGATAAAGGATTCTGGTGCCTGTGACACGTGATAGAGTGCATGTTTCATGTATTCGGTGCTGTTTTCGTCCAGAGCAAAGTTATAAAACATGCAGGTGTTGATAATATGGCTTGCTGGGATAAAGAAGTCGCCAATATCCGTGAACGCTCGGTTCATGCTGTTATAGCGCATAGAGATCTTGTCTCCGTCAAAAACTAGGAATGGCTCTAATTCTCGTCCTAAGCTATTAAAAAGGTCTTGGATATCGCTGTCAGAGATACTTTCTAATCCGGAGTCAGCAATGCTTCGTATACCGCGCAGGAACATTCGGCTGTTGATGCCTGTTTGTGCCACGGTCAGACATCCGAAAAATGCATTGGTAAAAAATGCGTTGATGCCTAACTGATTGACCTGTCTGTCTATGCGTCGTATTAGCTGGCAGAATGCTTCCATAGGTGTGGAGCCATAATTCTTAGTCAGCATTTCAAATAGCGTATCAAAAGATCCGTGCTGACGCAGTTCGTTAAGGACGATCTTAAGGTAGAGTGGATTGGAGGAGCCTTTCATAGATACAAGCTGTTCTAACTGGCTGTCATCTACATCTTTGAAGAATGTACTGAGATAGCCTGTGATCATCTGTATCTTGTCTTCTCTTTCGTCCATCATACCTAAGTTGTGCACCCGGATATTTTCCGTTGGAATATTTGGACTGTCACTTCTCATGCTGATAATGGCATGGCAGCGATTTGGCAGTGAACGAGGCAGGTATTGTGTCTTGAAACCACCGGAAAGCTGGTCCACACCATCCAAAATCAGCGTAAAATTCTTTTTAGCACCGGCTTTTGTGATGAGGCTTGGGAAAATTAGAGCTAGATCACTGGCAGGGTGATCGATGTCTGACTCAGACAGCAGTCCGTCTCGAACCCACTGCTGTCCCAGTGATAATGCCAGATCTTCCATGCGGAAGGAGTCCGGGGTGGTTCCTACAAACCTATAGTAAAGAGAGATATGTTCTTTGTTTTGGTTAATAATAGTTGCTAAAAGTGAGGTTTTTCCACATCCTGCATCTGAAAGGAGTAGGATAGGAGTGTTTTCTTTTTCATTAATAAGGCTTACCAATGCACTTTCCTCAGCAGGGCGAGGAATGTAACCGTCACTAGCCTGAAAGAGCTGTGTATCCTGTCTGTCTAACTCAATGTCTAGAGGGTCAGATGTTGCAGAGATTTCTGTGTGATCTGGATAAGCCTGAGAGATTTCATTTTTTAGCCATGTGATTACATCGTCACTGAGGGATGTATTTTTTGTCTGGAAGTTTTCAAGGCGTCCTACCGCGAGTTCGCCGGAAAGTTCTGGTGATGGCTTTGCGGCATTCCATGATGCTGAATATTCAACGATTGGATATTTTTGGGAAACCTCTTTCTTAAAATGTTCAAGATCAGAATCACCCTTTGTGAGGAAGCCTCTTTTTGGACAGAACAAGTTCCGATGTGCCTCTGTCTTTATCTGTTGCAGATAGCTTTTGTTGCGAAAATAAAAGCGTGCATGATCTACAGGCAGTGAA
>JAZQSD010000113.1:0-3726 GCA_045629925.1 Eubacterium sp. | reverse complement strand
GCTTCATCTCGGTCACGGGCAGTCGCCCTATAAAAAAGCAAATAAAAATGGCCTCCGGAAAGTAAACTTTCCGAAGACCATGTTTTTTTGCTTTTTTGCAGTTCTCGTTGCTTTCGCGAAGATTAACGTTTGGAGAACTGTGGTGCACGACGAGCGCCTTTGAGACCGTATTTTTTACGTTCTTTCATACGTGGATCACGTGTTAAGTATCCAGCTTTCTTAAGAACTGGTCTGTAGTCAGCGTCTGCCTGTAATAATGCACGGGAAAGACCATGACGGATTGCGCCTGCCTGTCCTGTGTATCCGCCACCTTTAACTGTTACGATAACATCAAATTTGTCTGCTGTTTCTGTAGCTGTTAATGGCTGACGAACGATTACTTTTAATGTTTCAAGACCAAAGTATTCGTCGATATCTCTTTTATTGATTGTAACGTTACCTGTACCTGGTACTAAGTAAACTCTAGCGATAGATTTTTTTCTTCTTCCTGTTCCGTAATATTTAGTAGTTGCCATGAACTTTTACCTCCTATACTGATTAAAATGTTAAAGCTTCTGGTTTCTGAGCTTCATGTTTGTGTTCAGGTCCAGCGTATACAAATAATTTTTTGTACATCTGTCTTCCTAAAGGTCCTTTTGGAAGCATACCTTTAACAGCATATTCGATAGCACGTTCTGGATGTTTTGCTAACAGTTCTTTTAATGTTGTTTCTTTCATACCGCCAACATAATCAGAGTGGTGGTAGTAGATCTTCTGATCCATTTTCTTACCTGTTACTTTGATTTTTTCAGCGTTTACAACGATTACATAGTCACCTGTATCGATGTGTGGTGTGAAGATCGCTTTGTTTTTACCTCTTAAAATCTTAGCGATTTCAGAAGATAAACGACCTAATGTATATCCTGTAGCATCAACTACATACCATTTTCTTTCAATTGTGGATGGACTAGCCATAAATGTGTTCATTGAATTTTCCTCCTCGAGATTTTGTTGGTTCGCTGCTGATGTGAATGTCCGGGCACATCTGCTTAAAACCAGTGTCATTGTTTGTTGAATAATGTGTCTGCATTATTCCGACGGAAAATACGGAAAGCTTGTGGAGAACCTTCGTAAATTACGCCCCTGGCAAGCGGTCCCACCCGCCTGCATATATAGGAAAATGTTTCTTGAAAACATTTCGTCACTACGTCAGACCAAGTCATTATATTATACAGAAGCTCCCCTGTCAACAAATTTTTTTGATTTTTTTCGCAGAAAAACCCTGTAAAATCAAGGCTTTACAGGGTTCTCAATATCTTGTGTTTCACTAAAAATCTGCCACAAAAATTGGTGATTTTTCTCATCAAAAATTCTATTCCTCATCAAATTCAGGAATGATATGGATCTCGTCTTCTGCAAAAGGATCCGCATACGCGTCCTCATCATCAGAAAAGATGGCATCCACGTCTGCCACTACATTGTTTGGCTCTACTTTTGAACCACATTTAGAACAGAACTGAGCGCCAGCTTCTATATCTGAGCCGCAACCAGCGCATTTGTTAATACCGCGAAGTCTTCGGATGTCTTCTTTGTAAGCTGCAATTCGTCTCTGTTTTTCTTTCACAGATGCAACTGCATTTTTAAACATTTCGTCTGGATCATCACCGTAATGTTCCACATACAATTTTCCAATAATCTTATAGATCTGATCAGATTTTCTCTCCAACTCTGCAACTCTTGCAGTAAGCTTTGTAATCTCGCCAATATCTCTTGTCTTGTTAACAACTACCTGACTAGTCTCACTTAATGCTTTTGTCAATGAATCTAAAAATGCCATAGTCTCCTCCTTTTGCCGCATTATGATCGCGGCCATCTATTTCCAATCTATCTACCTGGTTTATCTTTTAACTTTTTTGCTTTTCAATCTTTGCTGGAATCTTATACATTAATTCTGTAATCTTTGCAAATGGTGCAAGGGACAATACGAGTGAAATCACTATTGCCAGTGGAATAATCATTATCCCTCCCTGATCAGGCATAACTGCTCCAATCTTTGCTCTAATATCCAAATGGTTAAAAAGAATAAACAGCACAATATAATGGAACACATATATCGGCAATGTGTTTTTTCCTA
Source organism: Eubacterium sp. (assembly GCA_045629925.1). Taxonomy (GTDB): domain Bacteria; phylum Bacillota; class Clostridia; order Lachnospirales; family Lachnospiraceae; genus Brotonthovivens. Next base: position 1,613 of record JAZQSD010000113.1, on the reverse strand, counting down.
TGTGGATCAACAAACGCCCTTTCCACTTAACCGGCGCTATTGCTACTATTGCTGCAATCATAAGCGCCGCCAACACATACACACCAAGTCTGATCAAAAATCCATAGGCTTCATAATCCCCCAATGTTGCGTATGGATTTCTTCCCGTCAGCATCGGGCGAATCCAATAGATCTTGTCTCCCCAGAAAACCACTGCAGCCGCTACCACCGCCAAAAAAGCTGCGGCACAGACTTTAACGAATGGTTTTGGCTGATACGATCCAAGTTTTTTGTAGTCTAATAAATATCCCACATAATAAAACGGAAAATATACAATGATTCTGCTCAAACACAGAAAATCTGTCACATTAGAATCATACCCAATCACACAGCTTAACAAAATGCTTACGAACAACACGTATTTTGGAGATATATTTCTCACAAGCCTTGTGATAATTGGGAAAACAAACAAGGCAAAAATAAACCAAGGCAATCCGTTCTCATTAAAAAACTTTATGCTGTAATTGCCATGGGCAATAGCCCTATAAATCCAAAAGATAAATTCAAGCCATATGTACAGCATAAAATATCCAATAATCTTTTCTTTGCTGCCATTCTGAATCATCTTTTTAGCAAACATGCCTGACAGGAACACAAACAGAGGCATATGGAACATATAGATATATAAAAACAGTGATCTCATTTTTTCAGAGTCCCCTGTATAAAAATCTGCCAAATGCCCTAACACAACCAATATAATCAGGATTCCTTTAATCAGATCCCACTTTTCAACTCGCATGGTATTGCTAACATCTTGTTGTCTCACTGAATTATTCCATCACTTTCCATATTGCCCAACGGCAATCATCAATCCTTGTACTCTATGCCTATCATAGTCAGGCCTTGGGCTGGCGCTGTCGGCCCCGCTTTGGCACGATCCTTAGCCTCCAAAATCCCTGTTATTTCTTCTGGCTTGATTATACCTAATCCCACTTGGATTAAAGTGCCCGCAATGATGCGGACCATATTATAAAGGAATCCGCCTCCTTTTACCCGGATGGCGATTACGTCATCCTCTTTGCCAACCTCCACAGAATACACTGTTCTCACTGTATCTTCCACTGGGGAATTGGCGGAACAAAAACTTTTAAAATCATGGGTTCCTTCTATATAAGATGCTCCTTTTCTCATAAGATCTACATTCAGATCTCTGTAGAAAAAATAAGTATCCAACCGTCTTGTAGGCATTGGAATCTTCCGATTCAAAATACGGTATTCATAAGTCTTTGTGCTGTCGCAATGTCTTGGATGAAAATCATCCGCCACTTGACAGGATTCCTGCACAACGATATCTTCCGGCAGCCGCTGATTTAATGCCAGGCAGATCTTCTCCGGCGGAATCTTAGTCTCTGTGTCAAACACTGCCACGTTCCCCAAAGAATGTACCCCGGAATCCGTGCGGCTTGCGCCTGTTACTTTTATATCTTCTTTCAGCAGTTCTGATAATGCTTTGTTTAATACGCCTTCGATGGTCACTGCATTTGGCTGTACCTGCCAGCCACAATAATTTGTACCATCATAGGCTACCACTAATTTTATTCTTTTCATATACAACCTCTAGTATATGTTCCGTT
>JAZQSD010000112.1:0-20914 GCA_045629925.1 Eubacterium sp. | reverse complement strand
TAATACAGAATAGCAAAATAAAGTTATAAAAAAATAATGACTTTTTATAAAACTTTAAACTTTTAGACGCAGTTTGTTTAATTAAGACAGATATAATTATTAGTAAATGATTATATCTGTCTTTTTCTGTGAAAAAGGATTTGTTGCCTAGTTTATTTGTGTAAGGGAGAGTTTATGCGAGGTAATAGTTTTTTGAATAAAAGGATGATTGGGTTTTTTACAGTGGGAGCACTGTGCTGTGCTATGTTTACAGGATGCGGAGAGAATGAAGTGACTGGGAATAGCGCAAGTGCAGGTGGTTCTGTTGTTGAAGTTGAAGGTTCTGCTACAAGCGCAGAAGAGGAGCCATATGTGTATATTCTTTCTGAGGGGATGACGTTAGAGAGCAGATTTGCACTTCCAGAAGGGTATGAAAGAACAGTGGCGGAAGAAGGATCTCTGGCGGAATTTATGAGGGGTTATGCCATGAAGGAAGATGGAGAGTTTGTTTACCTTCACAATGGGGTGAAGAAAGGCAGCCAGACGCACCATGCGGCGGTGTTTGATATGAATCTTGTGGATGGAGATCTTCAGCAGTGTGCGGATTCTGTTATGCGCGTTTGGGCAGAATATTTTTGGGAGACGGAGCAGTTTGACCGGATTGCTTTTCATTTTACCAGTGGAGACTTGTGTTCCTGGACCAAGTGGAGGGACGGATATCGTCCAAATGTGTCGGGAGACAGTGTGAGCTTTTCAAAACGGGCGTCCTATAATGATTCATACGAGAACTTTGAACGGTATTTAGAGATGGTATTTTCCTATGCAGGTACTTTGTCCCTGGATTCTTACGAGGCGGAGACGATTGCTTTGTCTGAAGTTCAGATTGGAGATGTGTTTTTAAAGGGCGGAAGTCCGGGCCATGTGGTAATGGTAGTGGATATGTGTGAAAATGAGGCTGGAGAAAAGGCATTTTTGCTGGCACAGGGTTATATGCCTGCGCAGCAGTTCCATGTTATTAAGAATCCTGCCCATGAGGAGGATCCTTGGTATTACGAAAGCGAGATTGTTTTTCCATTAAGAACCATGGAATATACCTTTGATGATGAAAGCATGATCAAGAGACTTGCTTATTAGTTTTTCATCTTGAATCCTATATTAAAAAAGTTTATGATGTCTTTAGTGTAATTTTGAAAGAAGGTAGTTACCGTGAAAAGAACAGGTATTATTGGATTGGGAACAATTACAAAGTATTATTTAAAGGGGCTTAAAGCTTCAGATTGCCTGTCTTTGGCGGCAGTTTGTGATGAGTTGAATAGGCCTGTTTCTTTGGAGTATTTTGAAGAATTCCCTTTTTATTATGATTACAAAGAGATGATCGAGAAAGAGAATCTTGAGTATGTCATTATTTCCACTCCGCCAAAATCACATTATGACATTGCGATGTATGCCCTTAAGATGGGTGTAAATGTTATTATAGAAAAGCCTGCGGTTTTAGACATTGGACAGTATGAAGATCTGCTTGAGACGGCAAGATCCAATGGTGTGATCTTCGAGGTAATGTACCACTGGCAGAATGGCAGTGAAGTGATAGCGTTTAATGAAGAATATAACAGTAGTAAAATATCTGAAATACATGTAACTGTGCTTGACCCATACAGTGATGACGGAAAGACAATCAATGTTGATAAGATAAAGCTTTGCGGTGCATGGGTGGACAGCGGTGTAAACATATTGTCTATGATAAAAACATGGCTGCCATTTGAAACATTTGAGCTAGAAAGTTTCAAACTGGAAAGATGCCAGCAGACAGATCTGCCGATTGCGGTATCTGTGAATCTGAAGATTGATGGTGTGACTGCATATATTACTGTTGATTGGACACAGCATATTAACAATAAGAGTTCTTATGTGATTTATGATGGAAGAAAGGTTGAAATCAAGCATTCCGAACAAGTGGTAGTGGATGGAGATTTTTGCAGAAGATATGATGATATGGAGCGTCTGCAGCATCATTATTTCAATTATTTCAAGAATTACAAAGAATGCATAGATGTATCAGGCAGCTATAAGATACATTCGTTTTTACTAAAGATTAATGACAGGTTAGGATAATTTAGATGAAAAAACAGATGGTTAAGCTCATTATGTTCTTTAAAAGAGAACATTGGACCAAATATATGGTTCAGATCATTCTTTTTGTAGCATGGTTAGTGGTATTCTTTCTGTGGGCCAGAGCAGATGTAGTAAGCAACGTAGTAGGTACGATTGTAGGTTTCCTGTTCTCTACAATTCTGATTTACTTTTTAAAGCTGTTTTCTATGAATTTTGAAGATATGTTGAAGGTAAATTATGACACAGAGGCACTTTTGAAGAGGTATAAGGGTGCACCGGAATATCGTAAACGTTTGGAATTAAACGGCACATCAGTGGAATTTGCTTATGCAGATACTTTGGTCAATAACAATCATACGGTTACAGTAGTGGATAACCCTGGCAAGATGTTTGAGCTGGATGATTTTGTTATGAGCAATTATGAGAGAATCTTCTCTGCTCATTCTGGTTCTGCTAAGATTAACGGCCTTACAATCCGTGTGGATAAGGTTGAAAAGATGGATGATTTGTGTACTATTTATTTGTCAAGAAGTACGTATTTTAATCATTTGCTTACCAATAGAGCTATTGACTTTGCCATCTTTGATGACGTGACAATCCGTGATGTGCTTGAGTATGGACCAGTGCTTAATTCATATGAAGATTCCAAGATGTCCAATCATGTGGGTATCAATGGGCTAGTATTTTTAAGCGATGGCAATCTATTAGTTCCAAGACGAAAAAATGATTCCACTATTTCGAAAAATAAGATCACTTCATCCATTGCAGTAAAACTGGATTTTCCAAAGGATGGATCTAAGATTGTTACAATGGAACATTTGCTGTATCAGACAATCATTGATAACTTAAGTGCAAGGGTAAAGATCAGACCGGAGGATTTGAATCTGGATCATATTAAAGTAGAGTTTTTAGGCTTTGGGCAGAACATTTACGAAGGTGGAAAACCACAGTTTTATTATGTGGTTCATTTGGAAGATATAGATACAGAAAGATTCCACAAGCTGAATACTTTCAATTTAGAAGAAAGTAAGTTGGATGTGGACAAATGTATTTATGTAGCTGATTATAAGACATACCATTTTGAAAAAAACAAAGTTGTTTTTGATTCAATTGAGAAAGACGGTAGAAGGAAAGAGATCAAGATAGGATATGAGATGTCCTATTTGTGTAATTTGTGGCACTATCAGCAAAAAAACAAAGAATTTTAATGAATAAAAAGTTATACAGCTTGCGAACAGTAAGTCTTGTATAACTTTTTTAAGTTTATACTGATGAGAGTTATTGACAACTAACTCAAAATAATGTATTATCCATAATGGAATTGGAAAAATTTGAATATTATATAGATACAAAGGATTTTAGAATGAATTTAAGAGAGTTAGAAATTGGTAAAAGCGCCGTAATTAAGAGTGTAGGTGGTGAAGGTGCTTTAAGACAACATTTTTTGGATATGGGAGTGATTCCTGGGGCACAGGTAACATTAGAAAAGTTTGCTCCTATGGGTGATCCAATGGAATTAGAGATCCATGGATATACTTTGACTCTTCGTCTTGCAGATGCAGAGAAGATTCAGATTGAACCATTGGATATGAAAGCGTCTAATAAAACTGTCAGCCAGGAAAAGATTCGTCCTGCAAAAGAACATCCTGGTTTTGGTGAAGGTGGTAAGTTCCATGAGAAATCTGACGAAACTCCACTTCCTGAGGGAATGAAGCTGACATTTGCTTTAGCTGGTAATCAGAACTGTGGTAAAACAACATTGTTTAATCAGATGACAGGTTCTAACCAGCATGTAGGGAACTTCCCAGGTGTAACTGTTGATAGAAAAACAGGTTCTATTAAGGGACATTCTGAAACAGAAGTGACAGACTTACCTGGTATTTATTCTCTTTCTCCATATACAAGTGAAGAGATCGTTTCCAGACAGTTTATTTTAGATGAAAAACCTAAGGGAATCATTAATATTGTTGATGCTACTAATATTGAGCGAAATCTTTATCTTACAATGCAGCTTATGGAGCTTGATGTTCCAATGGTGCTTGCGTTAAATATGATGGATGAAGTTCGTGGCAATGGCGGTTCCGTACATATCAACGAGATGGAAGAGATCCTTGGAATTCCTGTTGTTCCGATTGTAGCAGCAAAGAATGAAGGTATCGATGAGCTGGTAAGCCATGCTCTCCATGTAGCAAAATTCCAGGAATATCATGGAAGAACAGATTTCTGTGATGAGACTGAGAATGGCGGAGCAGTGCACAGATGTCTCCATGCTATTATGCATCTGATCAAAGATCACGCCCAGGCAGCGCAGATTCCGGTTCGTTTTGCGGCAACAAAGCTGGTAGAAGGTGACACAGCGATCTTAGAAGCATTGAAACTTTCTAAAAACGAAGCTGAGATGGTAGAACATATCATTGTTCAGATGGAAGAAGAGAGAGGTCTTGACCGTTCTGCTGCCATTGCAGATATGCGTTTTGCTTTTATTGAAAAATTGGTAAAACAGACAGTTGTGAAACCAAAAGAAAGCAAGGAACGTGAACGTTCTCGTAAGATTGACAAGTTCCTTACAGGGAAATATACAGCAATTCCAGCTTTCATTGGAATCATTGCAGTAATTTTTGTTTTGACATTTAATTTCTTCGGCGCATGGTTACAGACAGCGTTAGAGTTTGGAATTGGCGCATTAACAACCGTGGTTGATAATGCCTTGACAGCGGCAGATGTTAATCCAGCCCTTCATTCCCTTATCGTTGATGGTATCTTCAGCGGTGTAGGCGGTGTTTTAAGCTTCGTACCTATCATTGTGGTATTGTTCTTCTTCCTGTCCTTATTGGAAGATACAGGATATATGGCTCGAGTTGCTTTTGTAATGGATAAGATCTTAAGAAAATTAGGTTTATCCGGCAGAAGTATTGTTCCAATGCTGATCGGCTTTGGATGTACTGTTCCAGCCGTTATGGCCAGCCGTACACTTCCTTCCGAGCGTGACCGTAAGATGACGATCATGATGACACCATTTATGAGCTGTACAGCAAAGCTTCCGATTTACGCATTTTTTACAGCGGCATTTTTCCCAAAACAGGGCGGACTTGTGATGGTAGCGTTGTATGTGATCGGTATCGTGGTTGGTATCGTTGTAGCCCTTGTTTCTAAAAACAGTGTGTTTAAAGGGGAACCAGTTCCATTTGTAATGGAGCTTCCAAACTACCGTATGCCAGGTGTTAAAAACGTATTGCGCTTGTTGTGGGATAAGGCAAAAGACTTTATTAAAAGAGCGTTTACAGTAATCTTTATTGCAACAATTGTAATCTGGTTCTTACAGTCCTTTGATCCACAGCTTAATATGACTGCAGATTCTTCTGAAAGTATTCTTGCAATCGTAGCAGGCTGGATCGCACCAATCTTTAGTCCACTTGGATTTGGCGATTGGAGAGTTTCTACAGCCCTGATCTCTGGATTTATTGCAAAAGAGAGTGTTGTGTCTACAGTAACCGTATTATTTGGTTCAACAGACGTTATGGCAGCAATCTTAACTCCAGTTTCCGTGGCAGCCCTTTTAGTGTTCTGTCTGCTTTACACACCATGTGTAGCAGCAGTTGCTTCTGTAAAAAAAGAACTGGGCAGCAAATGGGCGCTGGCAATGGTTGTTCTTCAGTGCGTGGTTGCATGGATCTGTGCTTTGATCGTAAGACTTATCGGTGGATTTATATTCTAGATAACAAATGTACATAATATAAAAAGAAGTCGGTTTGGATAGAAAATTCTATCAGAATCGACTTCTTTTTATTTGATTACAAACAGTTTGGTTTATTTTTTTGCTTTATTAACAAGGAATATTCCTGTGCAAACCAGTATTAATGCGATGATTGTCTGGATACCGAAACTGTTGCTTTCTTTTAAGAGCAGAGCAGATAAAAGTACGCCAAACACCTGGACGGTGAATCCAAAGACGGTAACTCTTGATACTGGATTGTACTTTAACAACAGTCCCCACAGTGAATATGCTACTGCGGAAATAAGAGCCATGTAAAGAAGCAGTAGGAATGGAACAATGGAGGTTACCTGTGCAAAGTGAAGGTTTCCGCCCATCAGTTTTCCAACAATAGCTAATATGGCGCCGCCCATAGCGAACTGATAGCCACTGAGCATAACAGGATGTTCTGACTGAGAAAAGTGTTTTAAAAATACGGACGAAAATGCGCTGGACAGTGAGGATAAGATCATAAATCCGTCTCCCAGCAAGGAGAAACTTACCGCGCCGCTTGCGCCAGTGAGGTTAACGATGATAATACCGGCAAATCCGATGATGCATCCAGCTAATTTTGCAGAGGTCATTTTCTCCTGTTTAAAGATCAGACATGTGATAAGCAGGGTGAAAAGAACGGATGTGCCACCTAAAATGGAACCTTTGACAGCTGTTGTGTGGGCAAGTCCGATATAAAACAGTAAATACTGAATGATTGTTTGGAACAATGCTAGCACAAGGATTTTGGGAAATGATAATTTCAAAGGTCTTGTTGGACGCAATAATTTTCTCTGAGGAATGCTGCCGATTATGATCGTAAGGATTCCGGCCAGGAAAAAGCGAACACCGGCAAATAACATCTGTGAGGTTGTATCCGAGGATGCAATGTCAAATAGCTGATAACCAAATTTTATGCAGGGAAAAGCGCTGCCCCAAAGGGTGGTGCATATCAGAGCACAAATGATTAATATACTTGTTTTTTGCAATATATGTTTGGAATTTGTTGCCATGGAAACTCCTAATGTGAAACTAAATTTTTCTTTGTAAATTCAACTCTATCAGTATAACAAAAATATCAGTTATGGTATACTAAATATAGAATAAAAATGAAAGTGAGGGTTTTTTGTGCACTTTAAAAAGATAGCAATTTATTTATGTGTGGCGATTTTTTCTGTTGGCATGATTGGTTGCGGATCTCCTGATTCTGGAGAAAGCTCCATGCCGTCGCAGCAATTAAGTGATACTGAGACAGAGCTTAATACAGAGGATGAGAATTCCCAGTCAGGCACTGAAGGTGATGCGTCTGGTGCTCAGGCATCCGAAACAGATGGCTTGATGACCGTTCGTTTTCTAGATGTAGGCCAGGGAAACAGTGTTCTTGTAGAATGTGATGGAAACTATATGCTTATCGATGGGGGCGATTACGACTATTCTTCGTATGTAGTTTCCTATCTGAAAAAGCTGGGAATTGAAACGTTGGATTATATGATTGTGTCCCATTACGATTCTGACCATTTAAGCGGCTGTGTAGGAGTAATGAGAGCCTTTGATTGTGAAATGGTGATCTGTCCTGATTATGAAGGCGATACAAAGACATATAATACTTTTGCCAGTGATCTGGATAAATACGAAGTTGCTCATGTGAATCCAGAAGTGGGAGAATCCTATGCTTTGGGAGATGCTGTGTTTACCATTGTTTGTCCTGAATCATATGATTATGAAGATGAAAACGACAACTCAGTGGGGATTAGACTTGAATATGGGCAGAAAAGTTTCTTGATTTGTGGGGATGCAGGTGAAGAAAGTGAAGAAGATATGCTCGAAAGTGGGGCTTTGGTTAAATCTGACGTATATATGGCATCACACCATGGAAGCGGTGGTTCCAGTACATATGACTTTTTGCAGGCTGTTCAGCCTGAGACGATAGTAATCAGCTGTGGTTATGACAATTCCTATGGACATCCTGCCAAAGCCACAATGAATCGTTTACAAAAGTTAGGTGCAGATCTCTACAGAACAGATCTTCAGGGTGAGCTTGTTGCTGTTTGTGATGGCAATGACATCACTTGGAATGTGGAAGCATCCAATGATTTCAGATGTGGAGAAGATGTTGCAGCTGATGAGAATGTGAGAGCAGCGGTAAATGCTGGGAAAACTGCCTATACAAGCAACAGTGGAACTGAGGATAACAAAGATAACAAGACAGAGTCTAACAAAGTGACATATGTTTTAAATACCAATTCAGGAAAGTTCCATATACCTTCCTGCGACAGTGTGACTGATATGAATCCAGATAATAAAAAAGAGGTTGTGTCTACTATTTTTGAGATGGAAAAGAATGGATACAGCCCATGTAAAAGGTGTCTTGATTAGGAAAAGAATCGTTTTACTTATAGATTTTGTAATAAGACAGAGATGATTTATAAGCATAAAATATAAATAAAATAAAAATATGCTTATAAATGTCAATAAATGGTTAAAAAAGCAAAAAATATTCTGAAAATTCAATGGTTTTGGGCAACAAAATCATTGAATTTTTATTTGCCATGAACTATGATATCAATAACCAAAAAATGCTTTCATTTTTGAGGGCAAGTACAAAAAGCTATTTAGTTTTCGGAGGTAATTGAAAATGGCACGTACAACAGAAGACATTTTAAAAATGATAGAGGAGAACGGTATCCAGATGGTGGATTTTAAAGTTGTTGACATCAACGGTCAGTTCCGTCATGTTACAATTCCAGCCGTTCATTTCAATGAAGATATCGTAAAAGAAGGTATCGGATTTGATGCTTCTAACTATGGTTACGCAGTAGTAGAAAAGAGTGATATGGTATTTATCCCAGATCTTGACACTGCAATGGTTGATCCATTCTGCGAGATCCCAACACTTTCTTTAACAGGTAATGCGATGGTTATCGATTATCCAAACAACCGTCCACTTGCACAGTATCCAAGAAACATCGTTCTTGCAGCTGAACAGTACATGAAAGATTCTGGTATTGCTGATACAATGCTGATTCTTCCTGAATTCGAATTTCACCTTTTTGACGAGGTAGGCTGGTCTGTGAAACCTGAACAGATCGGTATGTATGTGGATGCACAGCAGGCATACTGGAACAGCGCAGAAAATGGACTTGGTGTAATCGTGCCTCATCAGAAAGCTTATCACACAGCGAAACCATTTGACGTTTCCTATGAATGTCGTTCTGAAATGTGCTTAGAGCTTGAAAAAGCTGGTATCGAAGTAAAATATCATCATCCAGAAGTTGGTGCAACTGGTCAGTTCGAGATCGAACCAAAATTAGGCCAGATGTCTAAGATGGCAGATGCTTCTATGATGATCAAGTACATCATTCACAACACAGCATTAAAATACGGCAAAGTAGCTACATTTATGCCAAAACCAGTATATAACGAAGCCGGAAACGGTATGCACGTTCATATGCTCTTATTAAAAGATGATGAACCAGTATTCTCCGATGATAATGGATATTCTCACTTAAGTGAAACTGCTCATTACTTCATGGGCGGTCTGTTAAAACATATTTCCGCACTGTGCGCGATTACAAACCCAAGTACTAACTCCTTCAAGAGACTTGTACCAGGATTTGAAGCTCCTGTAACAGTAGGTTATGCTACATCCAACAGAAGTGCGGTTATCCGTATTCCTGCATATGCAAAAACTCCTAAGATGCGTCGTTTCGAGATCCGTAACCCAGACGCAACTTGTAACCCATATTTCTGCTATGCAGCATTGTTAATGGCTGGTCTTGACGGTGTTAAGAACAAGATCGATCCACATGCAAACGGCTGGGGTCCATATGATGTGAACCTGTATCACTTATCTGATGAAGAAAAAGCAAAACTTACAGCTCTTCCAACAACACTGGATGCAGCATTAGATGCATTAGAAGCAGATCACGACTTCTTAACAGAAGGCGGAGTATTCCCAGAAGAACTGATCAAGAACTTTATCTCCAGAAAGAGAGCAGAATGTGCAGAATTGGCTAAGATTCCACATCCAGCAGAATTTGATAGATACTTTAATCTGTAATTAGCTTTAGAAACCTTTGTTTACTGGAAAAAAAGACATAAGAGTGTAGCGTTATGATGGCGCTGCACTCTTTTTATAGGAAACATGTATGGAAAGAAAAAAGAAAAAACGAAGAGGACTTATTGCAATAGTGATCATAGTACTGATTCTAATCCTTTGGATTGTAATAGGTAACAAAGCTCTTGAATTAAATGCATATGTGATTTCGGGAAATAAAGTGCCTGAGGCTTTTCAGGATTATCGTATCGCGCAGGTATCTGATTTGCACAATGCGCAGATGGGAAAAGATAACGAGAAACTGATTCAGAAGTTAGAATCCGCTGATCCTGATATAATTGTAATAACAGGAGATTTGATTGATTCAAGACGCACTGATGTAGATGTCGCAACCTCTTTTATCGAAAAGGCGTTAGAGATTGCTCCGTGCTATTATGTGACTGGAAATCATGAGGCAAGAGTTGCAGAATATGCAGAGCTTAAAGAAGCCATGCTGGAATTAGGAGTTACAGTACTTGAAGATGAAGCAATTAAGGTGTCACAGAATGGTGAAACGGTTGTTTTGCTAGGTGTGGATGATCCTAGTTTTACCACTGATTATTTGTTTGGTGATGCAGAAAGTGTTATGGATAACACCTTAAATCAATTAGCGACAGATGAACAAGTCTATACGATATTGTTGTCCCATCGACCAGAATTGTTCTCCGTATATGTGGACAATGATATTGATTTGGTATTTTCAGGACATGCACATGGAGGGCAATACCGATTGCCAATACTGGGAGGTTTGGTTGCGCCAAATCAGGGCCTTTTTCCAGAGTATGACTGTGGTTGTTATGTGGAGAACAACACAACGATGATCGTCAGCAGGGGGATTGGAAACAGTATTTTACCTTTTAGAGTTAATAATCCACCGGAAATAATTGTTGTGGAATTAATACATGAAAACTAAGTAGTTTCGGAGGTAGTAATTAATGTTGGAAACGAAACGTTTGATTTTGCGTCCTTGGAAACAGTCGGATGTAGAAGCGTTGTATATATATGCAAAGGACCCAGATGTTGGTCCTATTGCAGGCTGGCCGCCACACAAAAGTGTTGAGGATAGCCTGAACGTGATTAGTAACGTGCTTACTGGCACAGAATGTTACGCAATCTGTGATAAGACAACAGATAAGGCCATTGGTTCCATTGAACTTAAATTAAATGGCCATACGGATATGACAGAGAGAGACGATGAATGTGAGATGGGATTCTGGATCGGAAAGCCCTTTTGGGGACAAGGACTTGTTCCGGAAGCGGCAGAGGAGTTGATCCGTCACGGATTCGAAGATCTGGGGATGACCACAATCTGGTGTGGTTATTACGATGGTAATTCAAAGTCAAAAAGAACTCAGGAAAAAATAGGTTTTCAGTATCATCATACTTGCAATGAAGTACCAGTGCCTTTGATGAATGAGGTTCGGGTAGGGCACACCAATTATATGACAAGAGAGATGTGGATGGAAAATAAATAAACCATATACAGGCGATTGGAAATTTTGTGATGTAAATATGATGTCAGTATGATGCATGTATTATTTATAATATATGTAGATTTTTATGTATCTTGTCAAAATATCTTGTTTTGAAAGGAGTTCTTATGAAACGTACGGTTCTTGTTGCATTACTTACTGTAATAATGTTTGCTTTCATTGGATGTGGAAATGATTTTGAAAATAAAACAGGCCATATTTCTGAAAATGTGGATATATCCAGCACCAATCAACCAGAGCAGGAAGAGGTTATTGTTGGGGCTATTGATGAAACCGATAGTGGTGAAACCTATTGGGTATCTGGGTCTAGCATCAATTTTAGAAGAACTCCAAGTACAGATGGAGAGATTATCAAAGAACTGACAAAAGGAACCGAGATTCTTAAATTAGGTGAAGAAGGAGATTGGCTGTACATTCGACATGGAGAAGATAAGGGATATGTACACAAGGACTATGCTTTAAAATATCATCCAATAAACCCTGAAGACGGAGCGGTTTCTATTGTGGTGAAGAAAAGCGAACGTATATTAGAACTGTGGCAAGATGAAACGATGGTGGAATCTTTTTCCATTGGTTTAGGGCGAAGTCCAGAGGGACACAAGCAGGTTGAAGGTGATTCTAAAACCCCAGAGGGAGAGTATTATGTATGTGTAAGAAACAGCAACAGTTCCTTTTATTTGTCTTTGGGAATATCGTATCCAAATAAGGAAGATGCAGCTGCGGCCCTTTCTGATGGGAGAATCGATCAGGCTACCTATGAGAGTATCGCTTATGCGATTGATCATGGACAATGTCCAGATTGGAACACGCCTTTAGGTGGTGCCATCATGATCCATGGATGTGGAGGATCTTCGGATTGGACATTGGGATGTATAGCAGTGGATAATGATGTGATGGACATGTTGTTTGAGTATTGTCCAATGGGAACGAAAGTAACTATATTACCATAATAGGAACTTTTAAATAGAGTGAATAATGGAGAATAAAAGATGAGCATTATTATTGAAAGAGCAATACCTGCAGATGCAGCCGCCATAATCGAATATTTAAAGCAAGTAGGAAAAGAAACAGACAACTTGACCTTTGGTGAGGAGGGAGTTCCTATTACAGCTGAAGCAGAAGCTGCATACCTTGCACAGATAGAGGATTCAGCGGATGACATTATGCTTTTGGCAAAAGAGAATGGGATAATTGTAGGAATCGCCGGTCTGAATCGTCAACCTCGTCGAATGAGCCATAGAGGAGAATTGTCGGTAACTGTTTTAAAAGACTACTGGAACAGAGGGATTGGCGGTCAATTGATAGAACAAATCATCCAGTTTGCACAAGATAATGCATTTGAAATCGTTGATCTTCAAGTGCGAAGCGACAATGTTTCGGCCATTCATTTGTATGAAAAATACGGATTTAAAAAGCTTTTTACATACCCGGGATTTTTTAAGATAAAGGGACAAGAGATTGATTTTGATTTTATGTGTTTGAGATTATCCTAGAGTTTTTGCAATTCTACTTCCAAGGGGTGTACTTAATAGCTTTAAAATACATACAATCCCTTCAAAGAGATTGAAGTAGGAGGGGTATTCCATGGATAATATCAAAATTGGAAAGTATATTGCAGAGAAGAGAAAAGAACTTGGTCTTACTCAAAAGCAGCTTGCTGAGAAATTGAATATGAGTGATAAGTCTGTTTCCAAGTGGGAGAGAGGCATTTGCTTTCCGGATGTGTCTGTTTATGCTGAGCTTTGCCAGATACTTGGCATCAGTATCAATGAGCTTTTGGCAGGCGAAGATATTCCGCATGAAAATATTTTGCAAAAATCTGAGGAAAACATTATTGGCGTGGCAACGGACGGGAAACGAAAACAGAAGCGGTTGAAAATCATTATTGTGGGATTGTTGATTATTTCCATTGTAGTCTTTTCTGCGTTCGGCATTTCTTTTTATCGTGAGAGTAAACCGCAGAATGTGATTGCCACACTTGACCATGACAGTGTTGAAAGGCAAACCATAGAGCTGCTTGCCGGACCTGAAGGAGCACATGTTTATAAGTTCGTGACAACGGATGAATATCAATCTTTGAGGATTTATATTTCAGAATATCATTCAGGAGAATTGGTAAATAAAGAAAGAAAAGAAATAGGTTTTCACTCTATTGGATCCCCTGAGAATGGTGAAATTCTTATTGTGCCCGATTTTGAAAATTTTAAAATAAAAATTGTTATGGCAGCAGATGGATGTAAACTTTCATCTGAAATACCAATTTTGGATGGTGTTCCTGATAAAAAGTATTATGGAAGATCTGCCACCGAAATTCAGGGGAATACAGACATTAGATATAACCAAGAGCATCCCCTTGTGGCGTTTGTTTATGATAATGACGAAATGAGAGTTCCTGATATATCCTGTTTTTCGGAGGATCCATCTGATTCCCTTGGGGAAAATGACTATGTGTATTATTTTTCCTATGAATTTTGCAAGTGATATGATAAATGAACAAAAGAGAGGAAAGAGAAAATTATGGGAGAAACATTTAGAGAGATAATTAGAAAAGACAAGAAATTGTCTTTGGAAGATTGTATATATGTCTTGAAAACAGAGAAACGAGGTGTTCTTTCTGTTATAGGAGATCATGATTACCCATATGGAATGCCGATGAACCACTGGTATAACGAAGAAGATGGGAAGATTTATTTTCATTGCGGAAAGATTGGCCATAGGTTAGAGGCATTAAAAAAGAATCCAAAAGTTTCTTTTTGTACTTATGATGAAGGTTATCGCAATCCTGGAGAATGGCCGTTGAATGTAAAGAGTGTCATTGTATTTGGAACGATTGCAATTGTAGATGATTTGGATAAAATCACTGAGATTACAACAAAGTTAAGTTACAAATTCATTCAGGATGATACCTACATTAAAGATGAGATAGCTAAGCATGCCCACAGAACGTTTTTGCTGGAACTGACACCAGAGCATATGTGTGGTAAGCTAGTAGAAGAATCATAGGTTAAGGATGGAGATTTTATGAAAAATACCCGCGAGATTCTTTCTCGTGGGTATTTTTTGTTATAGCGTTTTTCTGTTAACATATGCACTCTTATACTTAGAGTAGATAATTTTCTGTGACTGATAAAGTCCGTAGTATCCGGATACCACATACGAAATTGCGATTGCCAGCAAGTAATATGGCATGCCTTCGAATCCAAACAGTTCGAAGCAAATCAGAAGAGAAGTAATCGGGCTGTTTGTTACTCCACAGAATACTGCGCCCATACCGATGGCTGCGCACAGGGATGGAGACAGGCCAGCGATATTTCCAAAGAGACATCCTAATGTTGCTCCGATAAAGAAGGATGGGACAATTTCGCCGCCTTTAAAACCTACAGCCAAGGTAATGGCTGTGAAGATCATCTTCAAAAGGAAAGCGAAAGTTGGAACGTTGCCGTTAAAGCATTCTGCGATTACATTCATGCCGGCGCCGTTATAATTCTGATTGCCTACCAAAAGTGTGAGGACTAATACAGCGCCACCGCCGATTAACACACGGATGTATGGGTTTTTGAACCATTCCTGAAGGTAGTGTCCGCTTTTGTGGAGCATAACGCAGAAGATGATACTTGCAATTCCGCAAAGGATGGCCAGAATCACAACTTGTCCAGCTGGAATCAGTGCAAATGCTGGAATATCCACAACGGTAAAGGATTCAGCGGTCGCTCCAAAAGAGGTTGCGATCAAATGTGCAAACAAAGCAGCAATAACACATGGGAGAAGTGCAGAGTATTGCATGATGCCTACACTTACAACTTCCATGGCAAAAACAGCTGCTGCCAGCGGTGTTCCAAAGACAGCGGAGAAAGCTGCGCTCATGCCGCACATGATAATGATATTTTGCTGATTTTCTTTAATTTTAAATAATTTGGCAAAGCCATTTGCGATACTTCCGCCAAGCTGAAGAGCAGCTCCTTCTCGGCCTGAGGATCCACCAAACAAGTGAGTAACCAGTGTGGATGCGAAGATTAGAGGTGCCATACGAAGAGGTATGTTGTCTCCTGAATGAACTGCTGATAAAACCAGGTTTGTACTTAGTTCTTGTTCTCCTTTTTGCAGTCGATAGGCTGCTACGATGGCAAGACCTGCTGCCGGCAGCAGGAAGATCAGCCATGGGTTTTCCATTCGCAACCTTGTGACCCAGTCAAAGCAGAAATAGAAAGCAGTTCCTACAAGGCCTACTGCCAGACCAATGATCACAGCTAAAAGCACCCATTTGACAGAGTCTTTACCGTGCTGAAAGTATCGATAGGTTTTTCGTATGAAATATTTTTTAAACATAAGAATTCTCGATATCTTAATTAATAATAGTGTGCTGAGCTAAAATTATCCTAACAGACATTTGAGTAAGCGGTCGTTATCCTCTGGACTCATCATGCAGAAACGGATGTAGTGGTCATCTAATGAATCAAAGGAAGAACAGTTTCGAATCATCAGTTTTTCCATGATCGCTTTTTCGAAAAGCATGTCTGCAGTAAGGTCTTCACGCAAAATGCGAACCAAGATAAAGTTTCCGCTGGCAGGATATGGTTTGAAATCAGGATGAGCATCAAAAGCGGCATACATGCGAGCACGTTCTGAGGAAATCAACGCTTTTGTCTTTTCAATATAATCCTTATCCTGGAACATGATTTCACCGGCAACAACAGCCAGGGAATTGATCATCCAAGGATTTTTGTGTGTATTGATATAGGAGATCAAATCCTGATTTCCAGTGATCGCATATCCCAGGCGAAGGCCAGGGGCTGCGAAAAACTTGGAAGTTCCTCTAAGAATAATCAGATTCTTATGTTCATTGACCAATGGAACAGAATTAATCTCATCATAATTCTCTGCAAATTCGATGTAGGTTTCATCTACCATGACAAAGGCATTGTACTGCCCACATGCTGTAAGGATTCTTGCCATGTCAGTCTGCTTGATTGCAGTGGAAGTTGGGTTGTTTGGATTGCAGATGACAACCAGGTCAACTTCGCCGTCTAGCTTGGAGATAAAATCGTCAACATTTAGCATGAAATTATCTTCTTCTTTTAATGGATAGTAGACAGAAGTGCCGCCTTCTAAAGATACAGAACGCTCGTATTCAGAGTAGGTTGGACCAAGAATCAGAGCTTTCTTTGGTTTGCGAACCTGAATAAAAAGTGCGATCAGTTCTGTGGAGCCGTTACCCACCATGATGTTCTCATAGGAAGTACAGCAGTAGTCAGCGATACACTTTCTAAGAGAAGTGTATTCCCTGTCAGGGTATGTTGTGATGGCATCAATCTTTTCAGCTAATGTTGCACGCAGAAGAGGGGATACACCCAGCGGGTTAACATTGGCAGAAAAACTGACAATTTCCTCTTTTTTGATGCCAAAAACGGCTTCTATTTTTTCTAAATCACTTCCGTGGAAGTGCTCTTTATGTTCGATCATTTTATGCCTCCGGTAAAAGAAAATTTTTAACCGATTATACTGTATCACAACTCTATTTTTTTGAAAAGGAATAAACATGCCTTTTGTTGCAAGAAATTTGCAAATGGATTATACTCTATAGTAAGTATGTTTATTTTTATAAAGCTATTTTTTGTTTTCTGAAAGATAGAAGATAGCTGGAAAATAGGTGATATTTTGCGCAAGAAAATTCAGGATTTAGTTAAGGGAAAATTTGAACATGCAAGACCAAAACTGATCACAGATCAGCGGGTTGCCTTTGAGGTGTTAGAGAATGAATCTTTCAAGGGTTCTTTTTTCATTCAGTCAGAGACTGGGGAACGTGTCCGCGGTCTGGTAACCTGCGCGCATCCATACGTAGACTGTCAGGTTAAACAGTTTGACGGACCTTCTGCAACCATTGAATTTGAATATCATGCAGTAGGTGTGGAAGCAGGTGTGAAAGATAAGGGATTGTTCATTATCGTTTCCGACTGTGGTGAGTATGTGGTGCCTTTTGAAGCATCCATTACTAGATACTATCATGATTCCTCTATTGGAAAAGTGAAGACGGTCAACGATCTGTGCAATCTTGCCAAGCTGAATTGGGAAGAGGCGCTAAAAGTATTTCAGTCTAAGTATTTCCTGGATATTATTGACGATGAAAGCAAGCTTTTATACAAAGGTCTTTGCTATCGCAATGCCACAGGTCATGAGATGGAAGAGTTTTTGGTTGGAATTGGCAAAAAGACACGAATCCAGTTTTCCATCGAGAATCCAATGTGTAATGTAGGGCGCGTTCGTGAAGATGTGCAGGATACGATCCGTGTGTTCAAGTCTGGCTGGGGGTATCTGGATATTCAGATTTCCACAGATGCTGATTTTGTGCGTTTGAATGAAAGCCATATTCAGGCTTCCCATTTTACTGGTCGTGACACAGAGATTCCATATACGATTCTTGCTGATCGCCTTCATGCGGGGAAGAATTATGGAACAATCACATTAAAGACTCCTTTTCAGCAGCATGTTGTGGAATTGTGTGTACAGAAAGCTGTTGCGGCGAAGTCTGACGCAAGAGAGTCAGCAAGAAAGTATAATCAGCGCACCTATGCGCTTTTGACAAAAAAATATATTGATTTTAAACTTGGTCATTTTCCTGATTCTGTGTGGTTTAGAGAAAGTATCGAGTTGTTTGACATGATGATCGAGAGAGACCCTTCTGATAGATGGAATTTCCTTGCCAAATGTCATATGCTGCTCCTTCAGAATAAGCAGGAACATGCAGAATGGATTCTAGAAGACGCGGCCTACGGATGCAAGGACAAGAAGTCCGCAGAATGGGCATATATTCAATATTTGCAGCAGTTGATGGAGCCAAAAGAGGCAAAGCAGATTCTGGTGGCAACGGACATCAGACAGGCTTATCTTAAGAACAAAGAAAACTTGATTTTGTTTTTACTGCTTTTACAGACAGACGGGGCCTTAAAGGAAGATACAGAATACCGATATGAGGTAATCAAGGATTACCTTGCTAACTTTAGCTGCAGTCCGGTTATTTATTATGAGGCATTCCAGATTTTAAAAGATGACCCATCTCTTTTGAAAAATATGGATGAGGTGGATATTCGTATTTGCTATTGGATCGGCAAACAGAATCTTCTGAATGGAGATCTTGTGGCAGCTATTTTAGAATCAGCTTCCAAAGTACGTCAGTTTAACAATCGTTTCTTTTGGCTGCTTAGCCGTTGTTACAAACAATCCAAAGATGAGGTGTGTGTAAGGATTCTTTGCACTTACCTGATCATTAACAATAAGTTTGGGGAAGAATATCTCCATTGGTTTTCAAAAGGTCTCAAAAATAAGATGCGCGTTGGCGGTATCTGCGAAGCTTATATTCAGTCCTGGAGAAGAGTGGACGGCGATATCCCGATTGTTGTTTTGAACTATTTTGCAAAACACACTACGATTCCTGCCGCATTCAAATGCAGACTGTATGCCTATGTGGTACGCAATGCAGAGCGTTTGGATACATTGATGGATGAGTATCGTCAGCTTATGATTCCTTTCATGGAAGAGGAACTTAAGAAAAATCATATGAATGATGAATTGGCTGAGATCTGTCGTTATGTTAAGACGCAGATTTCTCCAGAACAGTGGAAGGCCATCAATCAGAATTGTACAAATGTGGAAAAAATCATTTCCACAAATCCAATGTTTACTAATGTGGCTGTCTGTCAGCAAGGGACGGAAGTCTGTCAGAAAGCCCCAATCAGCCAGAATATATCCTATGTGCATCTGTTCTCTGAGAATTACCAGGTTCTTTTCGAAGATGGATATGGATATCGTTACTATGTAAAAGATGGCTATCGTGTGAACAAGATGTTCCCGACAGACTGGCGCCCAATGCGTGGGGATTCCGTTCAGATGGAAGAAATCACGCAGGCCATGGAATCCAATGCCATGATTTTTGAATTGGAAGAATTGGCGGGAACTATCGAAAGTCTGGATCAGCATATTCAGGAGGCCAAATTCTCTGGTGCCGATGTAATCCAGTATCAGGAACAGCTTCTTGTCCGCATGCTTTTTACAGGACATTTTACAAGCAATCATGCAGACTATTTTAGAGAAATCTGCAAGCAAAATGATACAACCCAGCTCCGTGATGCATATGTATCCTGGTTTTCCTGGAGATATCTGTGCTGGCAGGAAGAAGTACCGACAGAAGTCTTTGAATATTTGGAATATTCTGTGACAGGGCTTAGAACACTAAATCGCTGCTGTGAACTTGCGCTTTTCAAATATCTTTGCGAAACAGGAGTTAAAGAAGAACTTAACACATGGTTTGGCAAGATTTTTGAATCACTGCTTGAGCAGGGTATGAGACTTCCTTGTTTTGATTATTTGCCTGCAGAGTGGAAGAGAGCTTATTTTATGCACGACTGCAGTTATCTTACATATACCGGAGAATCAGGCAAAAAGTTATTCTGCCGATTAAAAGTTACTTCCGGAGGCAAGCGAACACTTATGAACCAGCCGGTTCTTGAGGTGGTAAGCGGATACTATGTTCTTGCAACCCGCCTGTTTGCTGATGAGATGGTGGATTATGAATTCATTGAAGCCATCGAGAACGAGGAGTTTGTTCTAGCGTCTGGAACAGCAAAACTTACTCAGAATTATCTGAAGAACCTGGACGGATCAAGATATGGTGTTTTAAATCAGGCACTGAGAGAAAATCAGATGCAGTTTGATAAGTTACAAAAGTATGCTGAGATGACAGATATGGTAAATCATCTGTTCCAGCCGCTTTAAGGAGAAACAATGAGTGCGAACCAGTTGATAAAGCCAAAACTTTATATTGGGATTGATCTTAACGATAGCTATGCTATGGTAAGCTTTTTGCGTGAGCGAGAGACAGAAGCTATTACTGTAAGCGTTAAGAAGAGTCAGGAGACGTTCCAGTTTCCGACCAGTCTTTATGTGGGAAAAAACAACCATTATCGTTACGGACAGGAAGCAGAAAAGAAAAAATATGATTCCAATGGAACTTTTTATGACCATCTTTTCCTGCGGGCAAGGGATCTGATCTATACAGATGGTGGACCGGAAGCGGTATCTCGTTTGGCGATCTATATCAGACGATTGATCAAACTCCGTGAAAATCTTTACGGTACAGAGCGTTTTGACCAGTATCTTGTGATCACTGTCCCAGAGATGACACCTGAAGCAACAGCGGTTCTTAACGGTGTGAAGCGGGAACTGGGCATGGAAGTGACCAAGGTGGACTGGATGGATTATGCGGAGTGCTCCTATTACTACGTATATCTGCAGGATTCTACTGTTTGGGCACACAATGTGGCGCTGTTTGATTACTCTGCAAGAGAACTGACTTGTACGATTCTTGGAAGAGATGTAAGGATGGTGCCTCAAGTGGTAATGTCTGGACAGGCAAGCTGGCCTGTTTCCGCAACATTTGAAGATGACCCAAATGAAAAGGATCGATTCTTTACAGATGTAGTGAGAGAAGCCTTTGGCAAA
>JAZQSD010000111.1:0-39011 GCA_045629925.1 Eubacterium sp. | reverse complement strand
GGAGATAATATCCCAGAGCTCTCGCTGCAGATACCACATGCCCACTGCTGCTCAGATCTGCTTCCAGAGAAGATTTGATCTGTGCCAGGATCTCCTTCATTCTCTTGTCATCTTCTAAACTGCTTGCAAACAGCATATCTTCCACAAGTTCAAAGGATTTTTCCAATTTCTCTTCCAGCACACTGACTCTTGATTCGAATCTAACCTGGTACTTGTAAGAGTCATTTGCATCCGGATAAATGCCTACACTATTGTGCTGACTTCCTGTGTGGAGATTCACCTGATTGGAGAATTCACTGTAACTGTAGTTTGCTGTATCCACATAACCAAGAACCAATCTCAACAGTCCAAGATATGGAACCAATTCTTCAGACACGTATCTAGTGTCAAACATCAAGTCATAATATACGATCCCGTAAGTCTCAATATCGTGCCAAAGAACAGGAATACCTGCTGTCTCTAACAGATGGTTGTCAAATGGTTCCACTTCTTTCTTGATATCTTCGATGGAAAGCATTGGAATCGCAGCAAGTTCTTCTGGTGTGCTGTGCTTGTCCTGATATGCACGAAGCTGCTTGGTCTGTTCTACAATTTCCTGCACTTGTTCTTTGGAAAGAGCTGCTTTATATGCCTGAAGCTTTTCTGTTAATGCTTTTTCTTCTCTTCCGCTTAATCCCTGCTCAGCTTCCATTGTAACAACGGAAATATGGGTATTATCTAAAAGATATTTTTGAACAAGTTTTTCATAGTACCCTGTTCCGATCTGATTTCTAAGAAAAGTGTATGTCTCCAGCAGTTCCAAATGCATAAATGGTTCCATGTCGTCATAGAGCCAGCTGTCCAATGCCTGAAGGCCCAAAATAAGACCTTTTGGGAAATTACCAAAATCCAGCTCTCTGTATTTAAACTCTGCGCTGTTGATAGATGCAAGCAACGCTTCCTGGTCAATTCCCTCTTTCACCTGTTCCGCTAATGTATCTCGAATAATCTGAAGGAATTTCTCCTGATCTTCTGACTTTGCATTCTTTGCCACGATGGAAAAGATCGGCTGATAGATACCATTGTCAAATCCTCCCATGATATCCTTGCCAATGCCTGCATCTAAGAGAGCCTGTTTTACAGGTGCTCCCTGAGAACTTAACAGTGCGTAATCTAACACTTCAAATGCCAGATAAAGTTCTCGGTCCAAGGAATTACTAATGGACCAGTTGCAAGACAAATAACTCTTGTCCTCTGTCTTTTCATTGCTGCCTACAGAGTATTTCTTTGTGCTGTATGATGGTTCTGCAAATGCTGTCTGGGCAACAATTGTTGTATCAAAATCATCTAACTCATACTGTGACAAGTAGTGTTCATCCAGCCAGGCAAGTTTCTCTTCCGGATCAATATTTCCATACAGATAAATATAGGAATTAGATGGATGATAATACTTGCTGTGGAAATCTAAAAATTCTTCATAGCTAAGTTCAGGAATGTTTTTTGGATCTCCGCCTGATTCGTACTGATATGCAGTATCAGGATACAGTGAATTCAAAATCTCTCTCTGAAGAACATCATCAGCAGAAGAAAAAGCACCCTTCATCTCGTTGTAAACAACACCGTTCAGTTCTAATGGCGCATCCTCATCTTCTAACTCGTAATGCCATCCTTCCTGCTGGAAGATTTCTTTGCAAGTGTAGATATTTGGATGTAAAACTGCGTCCATATAAACATGCATCAGATTCTGAAAATCCTTATCGTTGCAACTTGCAATCGGATACACAGTCTTATCCGGATATGTCATCGCATTTAAGAATGTGTTCAATGAACCTTTGACCAATTCAATAAAAGGATCTTTCGCAGGGAATTCTTTACTGCCACAGAGAACACAGTGCTCTAGAATATGTGTCAAACCTGTGCTGTTCTTTGGCGGTGTGCGGAATGCAACGTAAAACACTTTGTTCTCATCATCGTTTAAAACCAATGCGATCCTTGCGCCACTCTTTTTATGTCGAAGCAGAAGCCCGTGAGACTTTAAGTCTTCAATCTGCTCATCTTTTAATATTTCATAGCTTGTTAAACGTTCTAAATTCACTAAGCCTAGTCCTCCAATATATAAGTTTGCATACTCTAATTAATATACCACAAAGTGACATATTCTAAAAGGAAAAAGCACAAATTCCTTTATGTGTTTATAGACATAAAAAGGGAGCTATCGTTAAACGATAACTCCCGTATGTTACCAATATTGATTGATGTGGTACTTAGAATTAACCAAGACGAGTAACATTTGCTGCCTGAGGTCCCTTATCTCCTTCAACAACTTCGAATTCTACAGCTTCGCCGTCTTTTAATTCCTTGAATCCGTCCATGTTCAGCGCTGAAAAGTGAACAAAAATGTCTTTTCCTTCAGCGTCAGAAATAAATCCATAACCCTTTTTTGCATTAAACCATTTTACAGTTCCCTGCTGCATAAAATTTCCTCCTGCTATACATCCTCATGCCCGCACAATTTTGTGCAAGTTGTATGGAGAAACGATACCACAAGCAAGAAACTTTGTCAAGTTTTATTCCTACCACAAACTATTCCGGTATTTTTTTCGTCTATTTGTCCGAATTTATAGTCACATTTACCTGTGGGAATGGTATTTCTATAGAATTTTCATCCAAGGCCAGCTTTATATTTTCTGTTATTCGCCACTTCGCAGACCAATAATCTCCTGTTTTCACCCAAGTACGCATGCCAATGTTTACAGATGACTCCGCCAGTTCAGCAACATATACTTTGGTATCTTCATTTAGAAGTCGTGCTGGGTCATTCATCACAACGTCTTCAATTACCTTTTTTGCTATTTTTAAATCTGCACCATAAGAAACTCCAGTGACAATCTCAACCATACGCTTATCCTGGCTGGTATAATTGGTCAAACTGCAATTTGAAAGAGCGCCGTTTGGCAAAACAACGGTACGGTTATCTATTGTTACAAGCTTTGTATAGAAAAGCTGGATTTCTGAAACAGTCCCTTCGTTTCCGTTAGTGTCTTCCAAAATATAATCGCCTACTTTAAAAGGTTTCAGCAAAAGAATCAGCACACCACCTGCAAAATTGGAAAGTGTTCCCTGCAAAGCCAGACCAATGGAAAGACCAACAGAACCTACAATTGCAATTACAGAGCTTGCTGTAATACCAAAGTTCGCCAGTATGATCATAATCAGAACAAAGTATAAAAACAGGTGAAGTATGTTTTCAATAAATTGTTTTAATCCTTCATCAAGATTAGTCTTGGCCAATCCTTTTCTAACCAGTTTGCGAATAAATTTAATAATTCGTATCCCTATTAAAAGAACGATTACTGCTACGATCAGATTCAGAAGAAAATCAAGAACGACAGGAATCTGGCCGGCAAAATATTCTTTCAGCTCGTTCCATGTATAGAATTTATCTTCCTTGTTCTCAAGCGTTTCAGACAAAACATCTGTTACGGAACTTAGCACAACTGCGGCTGTTCTATTGATCATCATCAACCATCTCCTTAAATTTCATGAATAAAAATACCACTTCTGAGTTTTGGCTCAAACCAAGTGGATTTTGGCGGCATAAGAAGTCCTGCATCCGCCACGTCAAAAAGCTGGGCAATCGATGTGGGATACATAGCAAAAGCAACTTTTGCATCTGTCTTACATCTTCTTTCTAATTCATCCAAGCCACGAATGCCACCTACAAAATCAATACGGGCATCTGTCTTTGGATCACCAATGGCTAACATTGGTGTCAACAGCAGATCCTGAAGTAATGATACATCAAGTCCTTTTACCGGATCTTCTGGAATCTTGTCTGCTGGAATCTGACACAGATACCATGCCCCGTCTAAATACATAGAAAATGTACCTGCTGCCTGTGGTTTACGATTGGCTGCATCTACCGTTTCCACCACAAACAATTCTTTCACTTTGTTCAGAAATTCTTCTGGTGTATAACCGTTTAAATCCTTCACTACTCGATTGTAATCAAGAATCATCAGTTCTTCGTCAGGGAATAATACAGACAAGAAATAATTAAACTCTTCTGTTCCATCATACTCTGGATTTGCAGCACGTCTCATCTGTCCAACTCTTACTGCTGATGCACAACGATGATGTCCGTCAGCGATATATATTTCATTGATATCAGCAAAAGCAGTCTGAATCGTGTTTATATCATCTTCCCAACCAACAACCCAAACTCTGTGTGTAATACCATCTGCAGATGTAAAATCATACTCCGGCTGGAGCGTTTTCACTTTAGCAACTACATTTGAGATGACCTGATCTGCACGATAAGCCAAGAAAATCGGACCTGTCTGGGCATTGCATGTGTCCACATGTTTGATTCTATCAGCCTCTTTTTCTGCTCTTGTATTCTCATGTTTTTTGATCACATTATTCTGGTAATCATCAATGGATGCACATGCAACGATACCTGTCTGAGTTCTGCCATCCATTGTTAACTCGTATATGTAATAGCAAGGAGAATCCTCTCTGATAAAATCCCCTCTCTCCACCATCTCCCAAAGAGTATCGTGAGCTCTCTGATATACTTCGAGAGCATAGGTGTCTACATCATCTGAAAACTGTGTCTCAGCTCTGTCAATTTTCAAAAAAGAATCTGGTTCTTTCTCCACTTCTGCTTTTGCCTCTGCGCGATTATAAACATCATAAGGCAAAGCTGCAATCTTGCTTACTTTTTCCTGACAAGGACGAATCCCTGCAAATGGTCTGATCACTGCCATTTTGTTACCTCACATATTGTACATTTCTGTACTTAAAATCTTTTCTGATACATTCTATCTTATTTTTTCAAAAAAGAAAAGACTGCCGTATAATTCGACAGTCTGTATCTTCTTTTGTCTTCATCTGCTTTCGCTATTTGATGATTCTTACTTTTAACACTTCATCTAATGCTTCTAAAGCCGCTTTTACATCTGCTTCTACTGCATGATCAAGATCAAACAGAGAATATGCGTAATCACCACGGCTCTTGTTTGTCATGTCAGAAATATTAACACCAGCATCACCAAGAATTGTTGTCACTTTAGAAATAATACCTTTTACATTTCTGTGAAGAACAGCAACACGTGCTACACCTGTGCATTTGCCCATACTGCAATTTGGATAGTTTACAGAGTTTTTAATATTTCCATTTTCGATGTAATCTTTGATTTCTTTTACTGCCATGATTGCGCAGTTATCTTCAGACTCTTCTGTAGAAGCGCCAAGATGTGGAATTACGATACATCCTTTTGCTCCAGCTGTCTTTGGTGTTGGGAAGTCAACAACGTAACGAGCAACTTTTCCTGCTTCTAAAGCTGCTACCATAGCATCTTCATCTACCAGTGTATCTCTGGAGAAGTTAAGCACAACAACGCCATCTTTCATAAGACTGATAGCTTCTGCATTTACCATATGTTTTGTAGCATCCATAAGTGGAACATGGATAGAAATGTAATCACATTTTCTATAAATGTCTTCTGTAGAAACTACATGTTTAACAGCTTTGTCTACGTTCCATGCTGCGTCAACAGACATGTATGGGTCGTAACCAAGAACGTCCATACCAAGAGCAACTGCTGTATTGGCAACTTTAACACCGATCGCACCAAGACCGATTACGCCAAGAGTTTTGCCCATAACTTCTGTTCCGGCAAAAGCTTTTTTCGCTTTCTCTGCTGTTTTTGCGATATTTTCATCAGCAACGTTTTCTTTTACCCATTCAATACCGCCAACGATATCACGTGCAGCAAGGAGCATACCAGCGATTACCAGTTCTTTTACACCGTTTGCGTTGGCACCTGGTGTATTGAATACAACGATACCAGCTTCTGCGCATTTATCTAATGGAATGTTGTTAACACCTGCACCAGCACGAGCGATAGCGTCCAAACCAGCTGGAAGTTCTAAGTCATGCATCGCTGCACTTCTAACTAACACTGCCTGTGCGTCAGCCATATCATCTACTTTTACGTAGTCTTCTGTAAATAAATCTAAACCGCATGCTGCGATAGGATTTAAGCAGTTATATTTGATCATTTTAGATATACCTCTTCTCTTACTCACTTTTTCAAATACATTTTATGCATTTGCTTCTTCGAATGCTTTCATGAAAGCAACTAATTTTTCAACACCTTCGATTGGCATAGCATTGTAGATGGATGCTCTCATACCGCCAACGGACCTGTGTCCTTTCAGGTTTTCAAAACCAGCTTCTTTTGCTTCTTTTACGAATTTAGCATCTAATTCATCGTTGCCTGTAACGAATGGAACGTTCATTAAAGAACGGTCTTCTTTTCTTACAGTGCCTTTGAACAGTTTGCTGCTGTCTAAGAAATCGTAAAGGATTGCTGCTTTCTTTTCGTTATGAGCTTTCATTGCTTCAAGACCGCCCATGTTTTTGATCCATTTGAATACTTTACCACACATGTAGATACCGTAGCATGGAGGTGTATTGTACATAGAGCCATTGTCAGCCTGGATCTTGTAGCTTAACATTGTTGGAACATATTCAGGAAGATCTTCACGGATAAGATCTTCACGGATAATAACGATCTGAACGCCTGCTGGACCAATGTTCTTCTGAACGCCACCCATAAGGAGACCGAATTTTGTTACATCAAGTGGTTCAGACAAGAAATTAGAAGAAATATCTGCTACTAATTCTTTGCCTTTTGTATTTGGCAATTCATGGAAAACTGTTCCATAAATTGTATTGTTCATACAGATATATACGTAGTCTGCATCTTCGGAAATTGGAAGATCAGAACAATCTGGAATATAGCTGAATGTTTCGTCTTCAGAAGTAGCAATCTTGTTAGCTTTACCATATTTTTTAGCTTCAGCAAAAGCTTTCTTCGCCCACTGACCTGTAACGATATAGTCAGCTACACCATTTTTCATAAGGTTCATAGGAATTGCTGCGAACTGAAGAGCTGCGCCACCCTGTAAGAATAACACTTTATAATTGTCAGGAATATTCATCAGATCTCTCAGATCTGCTTCTGCCTCATCAAAGATCTGCTGATACATTTTTGAACGATGGCTCATTTCCATTACGGACATACCACATCCGCGGTAATTCATCATCTCTTCCTGTGCTTCTTTTAATACTTCTTCCGGCAAAACTGCTGGACCTGCAGAGAAATTATACACTCTACTCATTTTTTTATCCTCCCACTATTAAGAAATATATACCTTTTACAAATCAGCCCTCTCACAAGCCAATCTGCAATAATTGTCGACAAATAATGTTATTTTTTTATCAAACAAATATAAGTATTAATTTTAAAACTTTTTCAAAAAAAAGCAACCTTTTTTCAAAAATTTTCTGAAAATAATTTACTACAGAAAAGCGCGAAGGATAAGCAGCTGTCAAAAAGCAGCCGCTTATCCCCCAACTTGTTTCTTATGTAAAAACCCAATCTTTTTAAATATCAGACTCGTCAAATACGTCACTGATGGAAGCACCTGGTGCAACCATAGGCCATACTTTCAGATCTCTATCGATCATGCAATCGATAAGTACCGGTGTATCCATAGCTAACGCTTTATCAAGAGCTTCTTCTAACTCTTCCCTTGTTGTAACGCGGAATGCAGTAGCCCCCATTGCCTCTGCAAGTTTTACAAAATCTACACCGTCATCAATAATTGTATGAGAATAATGCTGTTCATAGAACAGATTCTGCCACTGACGAACCATACCAAGCACGCGGTTATCAACAACCAACTCAATGATTGGCAGCTTCTGTCTTACTGCTGTGGCAATCTCATTCATGTTCATTCGGAAACAGCCATCACCTGCAATGTTGATGACACGTTTTCCCGGGCAGCCTAATGCTGCACCAATCGCTGCTCCAAGGCCATATCCCATCGTTCCAGCCCCACCGGAGGAAAGGAATGTTCTTGGTTTCGCATATTTGAAGAACTGGGCAGCCCACATCTGATGCTGACCAACTTCTGTTGTAATGATTACATCACCTTTTGTCTTTTTGTACAATGTTTCAATGATACATGGGCCGCTTAATACTCCGTCTGGATAGCAAAGTGGAAATTTCTCTTTGTATCCCATAACAGTTGCAATCCACTCATCATGTTCCTGCTGATCCAGTTTTTTGTTAACAGCTGCAAGGATCTCTTTGATGTCACCAATCACATGAGCATCAGTAACAACGTTTTTGTTAATCTCTGCTGGATCAACATCAAACTGCAAGATCTTTGCATTGCTTGCAAAAGCATTTACATTGCCCGTAACACGGTCACTGAAACGTACACCTACTGCAATAAGAAGATCGCATTCGCTGACACCGTAATTAGCTGTCTTAGTGCCATGCATACCAAGCATACCTGTGTATAAAGGTTTTGTACCGTCATATGCGCCCTTGCCCATAAGGGAATCTGTAACTGGAGCCTGAACTTTTTCAACAAATTCGTTCAGCTCAGCATCTGCATTTGAGATTACTGCACCGCCGCCTACAAAGATGTATGGGCACTTGGAGTTGCGGATCATCTCTACCGCTGTATCGATAGCTTCTTCTGTAATTCCTTTTGTTACACGCTGGATACTTTCTGGTTCTTTGTATTCATATTCAGCCAGTGCCGCTGTAACATCCTTTGGAACGTCAACTAATACAGGACCAGGACGACCAGTCTTTGCAATCTTGAATGCACGACGGATTGTATCAGCAAGTTTTGTAACATCTTTTACAATGAAATTGTGTTTTGTAATTGGAGTTGTGATACCAACAATATCGATCTCCTGGAAACTGTCTTTGCCAAGGAGTGGAACTCCTACATTACAAGTAATTGCAACCACAGGGATAGAATCCATGTAAGCTGTTGCAATACCTGTTACTAAGTTTGTTGCACCAGGACCAGATGTAGCAAAACATACACCTACTTTTCCTGTTGCACGGGCATAGCCGTCCGCTGCATGAGAGGCACCCTGTTCATGAGATGTAAGAACATGATGAATCTCATCACTATGTTTATACAACTCATCGTACAGATTTAAAATCGCGCCGCCTGGATAACCAAACACGGTATCCACGCCTTGTTCTTTTAAACATTTAATAATAATGTGAGCACCTGTCAACTGCATTGTGCTAACCCCACTTTCTACATACATTCATTTTATTTTTCTGGCATCTTTAAGATCGCACCTGTGTTACCGGATGTAACCATGGATGCGTAACGAGCAAGATAACCTGTTGTGATCTTTGGTTCACGTGGCTGCCATTTTGCTCTTCTTGCTGCCATCTCTTCATCAGAAATATCCACATCTAATGTGTTAGCTGGGATATTGATCTTGATAATATCGCCTTCTTCTACTAATGCGATTGGTCCACCTACTGCCGCTTCTGGAGAAACATGACCAATGGAAGCACCACGGGATGCGCCAGAGAAACGTCCATCTGTGATCAGCGCTACAGAAGATCCAAGTCCCATACCTGCAATTGCAGATGTAGGGTTTAACATTTCTCTCATACCTGGGCCGCCTTTTGGTCCTTCATAACGGATAACAACAACGTCACCAGCAACAATCTTGCCGCCTTTGATTGCATCGATAGCATCTTCTTCACAATCGAATACACGAGCTGGTCCTTCATGAACCATCATTTCTTCAACTACTGCAGAACGTTTAACAACACCTGAGTCTGGCGCTAAGTTACCTTTTAATACTGCGATACCGCCTGTTTCACTGTAAGGATTCTCAATTGGGCGGATAACTTCTGGATTCTTATTAACACATCCTGCAATATTTTCTGCAATTGTCTTACCTGTAGCTGTAATGATATCTGTGTGGATAAGGCCTTTCTTATTCAACTCATTCATTACTGCATATACACCGCCAGCTTCGTTTAAGTCTTCCATATATGTTGGACCTGCTGGTGCTAAGTGGCAAAGGTTTGGTGTTCTTGCAGAAATCTCGTTTGCAATGTCAAGATTGATCTCTACGCCTGCTTCATGAGCAATCGCTGGAAGATGAAGCATAGAGTTTGTAGAACAACCAAGTGCCATATCTACAACAAGAGCGTTCATAAATGCTTTTTCATTCATGATATCTCTTGGGCGAATATTCTTTTCTAATAATTCCATAACTTTCATACCTGCATGTTTTGCAAGTTTGATTCTTTCAGAATAAACAGCTGGAATTGTACCGTTACCCTGAAGTCCCATACCGATTGCTTCTGTCAGACAGTTCATAGAGTTCGCTGTGTACATACCAGAGCAAGATCCGCATGTTGGACATACTTTATTTTCAAATTCTGTTACTTCTTCTTCTGTCATTGTTCCTGCTGCATAAGATCCAACAGCTTCGAACATGGAAGAAAGACTTCTCTTCTGTCCGTTTACACGACCAGCTAACATTGGGCCGCCGGAAACAAATACTGTAGGAATGTTCAGTCTGGCAGCTGCCATAAGAAGACCTGGAACGTTTTTGTCACAGTTTGGAACCATAACGAGAGCATCAAACTGATGAGCCAGAGCCATAGCTTCTGTGGAATCTGCGATCAGATCTCTTGTTACCAGTGAATATTTCATACCTGTATGTCCCATAGCAATACCGTCACATACTGCGATTGCTGGGAAAACGATTGGTGTACCACCTGCCATTGCAACACCAAGTTTTACTGCGTCTACAAGTTTGTCAAGGTGCATATGACCTGGAACGATCTCATTATAGGAACTAACGATACCTACCAATGGTTTATCTAATTCTTCTTTTGTATAACCTAATGCGTTAAACAAAGAACGATGTGGTGCCTGCTGCATACCTTTTTTTGCATTATCACTTCTCATAACAATTCTCCTTTTTCTCGAGGGTATTGAATTTCTCTCATAGAATCAAAAACCTATTGTTACATGATATTACATTTGTCAGACAATTTCAACTAGTGAGTTTTTTTCACATATACCCACACTATAGATGAATTTTTTTCATCTTCAAAACCAATTTCATTCATCTTGCAAGTAAAAAAAAGGATTTCTTACCTTATTTCAGTAAAAAATCCTTCATTTCATTCAATGTTGTCTGAATTATTCTTCTGTTCCGTCAGAAGCTTTTTCTACCTGTGCAATTGCAGCCATCTGCATTGGGATACGGCAGTTCTTGTTGTTACCGAATTCAACGAT
Organism: Eubacterium sp.; assembly: GCA_045629925.1. Classification (GTDB taxonomy): domain Bacteria; phylum Bacillota; class Clostridia; order Lachnospirales; family Lachnospiraceae; genus Brotonthovivens. The sequence continues at coordinate 27,869 of JAZQSD010000111.1, read as the reverse complement.
AACTGTGTCATCTGTGATGTCAATGATTGTGCCGTAGAAACCGCTTGATGTTAAAACTGTATCGCCAGGAGCCATGCTAGCCATCATTTCTTTCTTTCTAGCCTGTTCTTTTCTGTTTGGACGAATCATGAAAAAGAACATAAAAGCAACTAATACTACAACCCATACAATTAAGCCAGCGCCACCCTGAGCACCGCCACCGGATAAAACGAACATGTTTATTTCCTCCTAAAATTTTCATAAGTATTTGTTATACAAACTTTGTTTATTGTAACGTAGAACACTGTGTGTTTCAAGTGTTTTTTGACTTTTTTTACAATAGCCAATGCATATTTAAAGGTACACTTTTTATTTTGGTCCCTGAGACATTCCATATAATTTTTCCGCCTTATAAGACTGGAATCTTCCGTTGTCCAAAGCATCTCTGATTTCTTCCATCATGTTGTTGTAGAAATACAGATTGTGAAGAACACAAAGTCTCATTCCAAGCATCTCTTTCGCCTTCAGAAGGTGACGGATGTATGCTCTTCCATATGTCTTACAAGCTGGGCACTGACAGCCCTCCTGAATTGGACGCATGTCCTTCTCATACTTCTGATTAAAGAGATTCAACTTGCCTTCATTGGTATATACATGTCCATGACGGCCATTTCTACTAGGGTATACACAATCAAAGAAGTCCACGCCTCGCTCTACTGCTTCCAAAATATTGGCAGGTGTACCAACACCCATCAGATAGGTTGGTTTGTTTCTTGGAAGATGTGGCACTGTCACATCCAAAACGTGATACATCTCTTCGTGGCTCTCTCCTACCGCCAAACCACCGATCGCATATCCATTCAGATCCATCTCACTGATTCGTTTCGCATGATCGATTCGAATATCATCAAAGATAGCTCCCTGATTAATACCAAAAAGCATCTGTTCTTTATTAATCGTATCTTCAAGGCTGTTAAGTCTGTTCATCTCTGTCTTACAGCGTTCTAACCATCTTGTAGTTCTGTCCACAGAATTCTGAACATAACTTCTCTCTGCAACTGCGGAAGGACATTCATCAAAAGCCATTGCTATTGTGGATGCAAGATTAGACTGGATCTGCATACTTTCTTCTGGCCCCATAAAAATCTTTCTGCCATCGATATGAGAACTAAAATACACGCCTTCTTCTTTGATCTTGCGGAGTCCTGCAAGAGAAAATACCTGAAATCCGCCGGAGTCTGTCAGAATAGGCTTATCCCAAACCATGAATTTGTGAAGTCCACCCAATTCCTTGATCAGTGTATCACCTGGGCGAACATGCAGGTGATATGTATTGGAAAGCTGCACCTGAGTCTTGATCTGCTGAAGATCAGTCGTTGCAACAGCACCTTTGATAGCTGCTGCCGTACCAACATTCATAAAGACCGGTGTCTGTATTACACCGTGAACGGTATGGAATTCACCACGTTTTGCCATACCTTCTTCTTTTAAAATCTTATACATAAATAATCCTCTCTAACACCTGTATAAACAGGAAACTTTTATCTAATAAAATGATTTTGAATCACAAATTGTCTATGACATGATACCACAAACCAACATAGAAAAGGTAGACTTTTTCAAAAAATACTTTTATACTAATGAAAACATTTACGTTACAAGAAACGTGTTTTAAATAGGAGGCATTCTATGTCAGGTTCATCATTCGGAACAATTTTTAAAATCACTACCTGGGGCGAATCTCATGGCAAAGGGTTGGGCGTTGTGGTTGACGGCTGTCCGGCTGGGATACCCCTTTCAGAAGAATATATACAGACATTTTTAGACCGGAGAAAACCTGGCCAGTCTAAGTTCTCCACTCCTCGCAAGGAGTCTGATCGTGTAGAAATCCTTTCCGGCGTTTTCGAAGGGCTCACTACAGGAACTCCTATCTCTATGATGGTAAGAAATGAAGACCAGAAGTCTAAGGATTACAGTCAGATTGCATCCTGCTATCGCCCTGGCCACGCAGACTATACCTTCGATGCAAAATACGGTTTTCGTGATTATCGTGGAGGTGGCCGTTCTTCAGGGCGAGAAACCATCGGTCGTGTTGCCGCAGGTGCAGTTGCCTCTGCTCTCCTTGAGACTCTTGGCATCAAAATACTGGCCTACTGCAAATCAATCGGCCATGTTTCCTGTGACATGACAAGATTCGACGCAAAAGAAATTCAGAATAACAGTCTGTGTATGCCAGACGCCAAAGCTGCTTTTGCAGCACAGACATACCTTGACAGCTGCATGATGGAAAAGAATTCTGCCGGCGGCATCATCGAATGTATCATCGACGGCGTACCTGCAGGGATTGGCGAACCAGTTTTTGAAAAATTGGATGCCAATCTTGCCAAAGCTATTTTTTCCATCGGCTCTGTTAAGGGTTTTGAAATCGGCGATGGTTTTAAGGCTGCTGCAGCTACAGGATTGACAAACAATGATCCTTTTGTTGTTGATGAAAATGGCACTATCATAAAATCAACAAACCACGCCGGAGGAATCCTTGGCGGTATCAGCGATGGTTCTCAGATTGTATTTAGAGCTGCTATCAAGCCTACTCCTTCCATCGGCGCTGTGCAGCACACCGTTACAAAAGACGGCATTCCTGTTGAAATCTCAGTTGAAGGACGCCATGACCCTGTTATCGTACCACGAGCTGTTGTTGTTGTTGAGTCCATGGCTGCACTTACTATCGCAGACATGATGCTTTGCAATATGGGAGCAAAAATAGACTCTATAATTTCATTTTACAATAGAAAATAACGCAAAAAACTTGCAGAGTTGATGCCCTGCAAGTTTTTTTATCTCTTTTTCATATTAATTTCTTAATTTGCCAATTTGTGGATCAAAATACAGTTTGGTTTTTTGATCTTAACAGGTGGTTGATCCATCAGGAAATACTTGTTCTCGTAATTCATCTTAAAAGTACGGATTTCGTTTTCTCCCTGATTCAAAACTACAAAATGCTGATTATCAGGCATAATTTCTAAAGTTTTTGGATAATCACCGCTTGTATTGTTGCCACATACCACAGAAAGCATACCTGTTTCTTCATCAATCTCATATACACAAACTGTATTTACACCTGCATTAGATGCAAACAGATATTTATGATTTGGAGAAATCTCCAATCCTGATGCAGCAAAAGCACCATCATAATCTACCACATTTGTAGAGATTTCCTGAATCATTTCAAGATCAGACACAATATTCGCACCTGGTGTATATTTATATACTAAAATACGGTTTGCTTTTTCGCACAGGATATATGCGGTCTGTGTCTCAGGTTTGAATCGGATCATTCTTGGTCCATGTTCAAGATGTCCGCGGATTGTATCGATCAGTTCCAGATGACCATGATCATAATCAATTTCATAAACCTTTACATGATCAAGTCCACAGTCAACTGCGCAAAGATACTTCTGATCCGGTGTCATCTCCACACATGTAACATGAGGCACAAAATTCTTATCAGCAACGCTTAACCCCATGCTCTCATGATAGATGCCACAAGTTACTTCGCCTACCGAACCATCTTCATTTAAACGCATCATAGTAACACGTCCATCATAGTATCCGGCAACAAAAAGATATCTATTAGCATCATCAACCGTGATATAACATCCTCGCATGCCCCCTGTCCAGGCTGTATTCATTGGTTCTAAGTCCCCGTCTGGCAGAATCTTAAAGGACTGAACTCCTTCATCAGCAATAGAGTACAAGAAACGACCATCTTTGGAGACAACAAGATTAGAAGCATTATTGATCTTCACTACCTTCTTTTCTGTCATTGTCCATTTCTCATCGTCCACATCAAAAATGTGAATTCCGACCGTACTTGATTTTGTATAGGTTCCCACATAAGCAACATAATTGCCGATTGCCATCTCCTATTCCTCCTCTTTTCTGCGCAAGATGTCGTACATATCAAGAGGCTGTCCCAGGTCAATATAAAGCACCTGCTTAGAATGTGGCGCTGAATCCTGTGGCTTGCCATCCTCGTTGATGATCTGTCTTACTACCACCTCAATATTGTCCCCATTAGGTTTCATTACCTCAATGGTTTCCCCTACAGAAAACTTATTTCTCTGTTCAATACGGTAAAGCCCCTGTTCGTTCTGAGGACCAACAATACCAAGATATGTGTATTCTTTCACATAAGTGTTATTATCATAAATCTGAGCATCTTCATCAGTCTTTCCAAAGAAGAACCCCGTTGTAAACTGTCTGTAAGTACAGTTAGAGATCTGTTCCTGATACCATGGCATGTTCTGCTGATATTTTTCAGGACTTTCCATGTAATCATCAATGGCTTTTCTATATGTTCTTGCAACAGTTGCAACATACAACGCAGTTTTCATACGGCCTTCAATCTTATAACTGTCCACACCTGTTTCTAACATTTCAGGAATATGCTCAATCATGCAAAGATCTTTGGAGTTGAATATATATGTGCCACGCTCGTTTTCATATACAGGCAGATATTCTCCCGGTCTCTTCTCTTCCATAATGTAGTATTTCCATCTGCATGGATGTGTACAAGCACCCTGGTTTGCATCTCTGCCAGTAAAATAATTACTGAGAAGGCAGCGGCCTGAATAAGAAATGCACATAGCACCGTGAATAAATGTTTCAATCTCCATGTCTTCAGGAATATTATCGCGTATTTCACGAAGTTCTTTCAGAGAAAGTTCTCTTGCAGAAACAACTCGCTTTGCCCCCATTGCATGCCAAAACTGATATGTGCCAAAGTTAGTATTATTGGCCTGTGTGCTGATATGGCGTTCAATCTCAGGACAGATCTCTTTGGCGATCATAAAAACACCTGGATCAGAAATAATCAGCGCATCCGGCTTGATTTCTTTTAATTCCTGAAAATACTTGCGCACGCCTTCCAGATCATCATTATGGGCCAGGATATTAGCTGTAACATATACCTTAACCCCTCTTTCATGAGCAAAATCGATGCCTTCTTTCATCTCTTCCAATGTGAAATTTTTAGCTTTCGCACGAAGCCCAAAAGCTTCACCGCCAATATACACTGCATCCGCGCCGTAAATAACTGCAATTTTCAACACTTCCAGACTGCTTGCCGGACACAATAACTCAGGTTTTCTCATTATTATTCCTCTCTGGTCTTCACACTTAAAGTCACACCATCTCCTAAAGGCAACACCGTAGTTGTCAACTGTGGATGATGTGTCAGCTGGTATAAGTAATCACGCATTCGCTTGTGGATGGTTCTGTTTCTTCTAGTGACAACATATCTGGACTCGATAATATCTCCATCCTGCAACACATTGTCAGATACCAGAATCCCTTCCGGCGCAAGGAGACGGATCACATCATCCATAAAATGGATATATTGTCCTTTCGCAGCATCCATAAAGATAAAATCATATGGTCCCTCAAGCTTTTTCAGCCAGTCTGCTGCATCTCCCTCAAGCAAGGTAATCTGTTCTTCTCTTCCAGCTTTTTTAAAATTATCTCTTGCAATTGGAATTCTTTTTTCATAATTCTCAATTGTTGTAATCTCTCCCTGTCCAGGGTTATACTCAGCCATCAGCAACGCTGAAAAACCTATCGCTGTACCAACCTCAAGAATCTTCTTCGGCTGTTTTACCGCAAGCATCCATTTCAAAAATGTCTGCATTTCTTTGCGAATAATAGGCACATAAGTATCCTTTGCATAAGCCTCAAGTTCCTCCAAAAACGGAGTGTTCCCTGTATCTAAAGAGTTAATATATGTGACAAATCGTTCATCTACTATCATGAACTTCTCCTAAATATCTACTTCCATAATGATAGGCATGATCATTGGTTTTCTCTTTGTCTTCTTCCAAACAAAATCGCCAAGGGAATCTTTGATGTCATTCTTAATTCTTCCCCAGTCCGTAACGCCTTTTGCTTCCAGGCCAAAAACAGTCTCGTTTAACACCTGCTGTGCTTCGTCCATAAGACTTTCTGATCCACGAACATACACGAAACCACGGGACACAATGTCTGGTCCTGCAAGAATCTGTCCTGAGCCGGATGCCATAGTAAGTACCACAATGATGATACCGTCTTCTGCAAGATGCTGTCTGTCTCTCATTACGATATTACCAACATCACCGATACCAAGGCCATCAACATATACATCTCCTGCTGGCACTTTTCCAACAACTTCTGCTCCGTCTTCATCAATCTCAAGCACATCACCGGAAGATATCATAAGGATATTTTCCTTTGGAATGCCTAATTCTTCTGCGATACGTCCCTGTGCAATACGATGCTTAAATTCACCGTGAACAGGAATAGAATATTTTGGACGAACTAAGGAATAGATCAGCTTGATCTCTTCTCTGCAGGCGTGACCTGATACGTGGGCATCATGGAAAATAACTTCCGCTCCCTGACAGTACAGATCATTGATTACTTTTGAAACAGCCTTTTCATTTCCTGGAATCGGGTTTGAACTAAACACGATCAAGTCATTTGGCTGAATCTTAATCTTCTTGTGATTGCCGCTGGCCATACGGGACAGGGCTGCCATTGTCTCACCCTGACTTCCTGTTGTGATGAGAACCGTCTGCTCATCAGGATAATTTTTCAGCTGATCGATCTCGATCAGTGTGTTATCCGGAATCTGCAAATATCCCAGTTCAGACGCTGTGGCAATAATGTTCACCATACTTCGCCCTTCCACAACTACTTTTCTGCCGTGATTGTGAGCCGTATTGATAATCTGCTGCACTCGATCAACGTTAGATGCGAATGTAGCAACAATGATTCGATTGTTTTCATGATCGGAGAATATATTCTCTAATGCACGGCCAACTGTTTTTTCTGAATTTGTAAAACCAGAACGTTCTGCGTTTGTGCTGTCGCACATCAGCGCTAAAACACCCTTTTTTCCTAATTCGCCAAATCGCTGAAGGTCGATGGCGTCACCGGAAACAGGTGTGTAGTCTACCTTAAAGTCTCCAGTGTGTACAACAATTCCTGCACCACAATAAATAGCCAGTGCTGCAGCATCCTGGATACTGTGATTTGTGCGGATAAATTCCACTCTAAAGCATCCAAGATTGATGTGCTGTCCGTAGCTGACTACTTTTCTTTTTACTTTCTGGAGCAAATTGTGCTCTTTTAATTTGTGTTCAATAATGCCGTTCGTTAATTTTGTTGAATAAATTGGTACGTTGACCTCGAGAAGCACATATGGCAATGCCCCGATATGATCCTCGTGTCCGTGTGTAATGAAGAACCCTTTTACCCGATCAAGATTCTCCTGTAAGTAGGTAATGTCAGGGACTACAAGGTCGATTCCCAGCATCTCATCCTCTGGAAATGCCAACCCGCAATCCACGACAATAATACTGTCTTCATATTCGAAGGCAGTAATGTTCATTCCAATAGATTCGAGACCACCTAATGGAATGATACGTAATTTACTTTTCATTTCTTCGCTCAAAACTTACCTCCAATTTGGAAATTATTATTGTTCGAGCTTCACGTCCTCATCCAGCATTTCTCCGAATACTCGGGCGATGGCGTCAAGCTCTATATCATCTTCTACGAACTCGTAGATTACATCCTCATCTTCTGTACGGATCTCTTTTAAGATATATGCCTCTGCGTCTTCAACCTCTTCGTCAGTTGCTAAAATATAATTCATGCCATTGATGCATGTCTGTTCTAATACGTAAAATTCAATTTCTTCACCTGTATCTGGTGCATTTAAAGTAATTGTTTCCATAATTATCCTCTTTGATTACGCAGGAAATCCAAATATCCCTGCAAAATAAAAACAGCCGCCAGCATATCGACATAATTCTTTCTGTCTTCTCCGCGAATGCCGCCTTCTGTCATTGCACGATCTGCTGCAACTGTAGTTAATCTTTCGTCCCAAAGAACAACCTCAAGGCCAGTACGACGCTCAAGCATCTCCTTAAATTCCAGTGTTCTTTCGCAGCGGTCTCCCTCAGTACTGTTCATATTCTTAGGGAAGCCTAAAACGATCTTCTCTACCTGATATTCTTTCTGTATCTCTTCGATTCTAGCCAGTGTCTGACGCAGCTTGCTTGGAGATTTTCTACGAATAATCTCCAAACCCTGAGCAGTAAGCATTAAGGGATCGCATACTGCAACCCCCACTGTCTTCGAACCAAAATCCAGTCCTAAAATTCGCATAGATATCCTCTCTATTCCCAAGAATGCATTTTGATATAATATTTCAAAATTTCTTCTACTAATTCATCTCGTTCAAGCTTCATAACGAGATTTCTAGCATTCATGTGGCTTGTAATATAAGTTGGGTCTCCAGACATGATGTATCCAACAATCTGGTTTACCGGATTGTATCCCTTCTCTGACATAGCCTTAAAAACGATCTCTAATACATCGCAGATACGAAGTTCAGGCTCTTTCTGTACTTTAAAATATTGTGTATGACCCATGTCCTGCATAATATTACCCTCTTTAACTCTCTGTAAATTCATTTGCAAAATTAAGTTTACATGATATCCTTGGAAAATACAACCTCCATTATATGATTTTCAAGGTCGTCTTCTGTCGGTATCAGCACTTTAACATACTCTGGTGTAAAGCCTTCAAAATAGCGTACACCCTCCACAAAAAGTGCCTGTTCAAAGAGAACAGATACCTTTCTTCCGTCATACCATTCTGTAAATTCGCGTTTCAATTTGTCAGCCTCAGCCATCAGCAGATTACTGCGCTGAGTCTTTGTGTTCTCCGGCACCTGGTCCTTCATGCCAGCCGCAACAGTGCCTTTTCTTTTTGAATATTTAAACACATGGATCTCGTAAAAACGTACGTTTTTTACAAACTCCATAGTTGTCTGGAACTCTTCCTCTGTCTCTCCCGGGAATCCAACAATAATGTCTGTTGTGATAGCAGGATGCTCATAGTATTTGCGAAGAATCCTGCATTTATCAGCATACTCTTCTGCTGTGTACTTGCGGTTCATTCGTTTTAACACGCTCGTGCATCCACTCTGCAACGAAAGGTGAAAATGTGGACAAACTTTTGGCATCTGGCTGATAGCTTCCACAAACTCATCTGTAATAATTCCTGGTTCCAAAGAACCCAAGCGGATTCGTTTGAGTTTTGGAATCTGGTGAACTCGTTCAATCAGTTCCAACAGACTTTCGCCGTGATCCAAACCAAAGGAACTTAAGTGAATTCCTGTTAAAACCACTTCCTGATATCCATTTTCAGTAAGAGTATTCACTTCTTTTACAACGTCTTCAATATTTCTGCTTCTCACTCGCCCTCTTGCATATGGAATAATACAGTAACTACAAAACTGATTGCAGCCGTCCTGAACTTTCACAAAGGCTCTTGTGTGTTCAGCAGTTTTTGTCATGTGAAGATCTTCGTATTCCTGCGTGCCTGCATTGATATCAATATAACAGTCTTCTACAGTTTTGCTTGCCTCATATTCCTGGATACAGCGGACCAGATCTTTTTTTCTATTATTGCCAATGATAATGTCAATGGCCAGATCCTTACAGGCCTCTTCATATGAAGTCTGCACATAACATCCAGCCCCAACCACGATACTGTCCGGATTCATCTTTTTTGCCCGATGAAGCATTTGGCGGGATTTTCTGTCTGCCATGTTGGTTACAGAACATGTATTTATAATGTAAACGTCCGCTTTTTCAGAAAAAGGAACAATTTCGTAGCCAGCCTCTTCCATCATTTGCTGCATGGCTTCTGTCTCATATGCATTTACTTTACAGCCCAAATTGTGCAGCGCTGCTTTTTTCATATTCTTTCCCTCGATTCGGTTGACTTTTAATAACAAAAAAGTTAGTATGTTAGACGAACAATCATTTTAGGAGGCATTTTTAATGAAAACAGTTAAGATTTCTTTAAACTCTATCGATAAAGTAAAAAGTTTTGTTAATGGCATCACTCAGTATCCATTTGATTTTGATCTGGTTTCTGGCAGATACGTAATCGATGCAAAATCCATCATGGGAATCTTCAGTTTGGATCTTTCCAAACCTATCGATCTTGCCATCCATACAGATGAGAACATGGATCAGGTTTTAGAAACATTAAAACCTTACCTTGTAGAGTAATAACCTGAATTCTTTTTAATATGTATTTTAAAGGCACTGCTTAGACAGTGCCTTTTTATTGTTTTCAGAATGGCCTCTTATTGTCTACGCTTCAATTCTGATAATTTCTGTTGTATCAATTGCTTCCTGAACTAACTGGTCAATCTTTTCCTGTAACTTCAACTCAGATTTCTTAATATAAGTTAAGTTTGGTTTTGTAACCGGATGTTTTGCCACAAAGATGGTACAGCAGTCTTCAAAAGGAAGAATGGATGTCTCATAGGTACCGATCTTTTCAGAGATTGCAATGATCTCGTTCTTATCCAATGCGATACATGGACGATAAACAGGCATTGTGCACACATCGTTCGTTGCTGCAAGTGACTGCATTGTCTGACTTGCAACCTGACCGATACTTTCTCCAGTAATCAAACCAAGACAGTTGTTTTCATTTGCAAAATGCTCTGCAATCTTCATCATGTAACGACGCATGATAATCGTCAACTCTTCATGTGGACACTGCTCATAAATATAGAGCTGGATATCAGTAAAGTTAACAACATGCAGATTCATTGTTCCGCTGTATCGGGACACCAATTTTGCAAGATCAACGACCTTCTGTTTTGCTCTTTCACTTGTGTAAGGTGGCGCATGGAAATATACAGCATCAATCTTAACACCACGTTTCGCGATCATATAACCTGCAACAGGGCTGTCGATACCGCCAGATAACAAGAGCATTGCTTTTCCTGCTGTTCCGGATGGCATTCCGCCTGGTCCTGGAATTACGATAGAATAAATGTTGATCTGTGCGCGGATTTCAATATTCAGCATGATATCCGGATTGTGTACGTCAACTTTCATCTCTGGATAAGCATCTAAAATGATACCACCTAATTCCATGTTGATTTCCTGAGAGTCCATTGGATAATTTTTTCTGGCTCTTCTGGAATTTACTTTAAATGTTTTATTTTTATCTGGATAGATCTTGTCGATGTACTCTAATACATCTTTTGCAAGCTGTTCAAAACCTTTGTCTTCTACCTGCACCAATGGGCAGACACCAACAACACCAAACACACGTGTCATTGCTTCTACAGCTTCATCATAATCATAATCACCAAGGGCATCCACATAGATACGACCCTGTTCTTTTCGAATATCAAACTCACCGTCAACTGGTTTTAACGCATGTCTTAACCCTGACACCAATGCGTCTTCAAACATATAACGGTTCTTTCCTTTAATGGCAATCTCACCATATTTGATCAAAAATGACTGGAACATATTTCCTCCTGTTTCTATCTCTTATCTGTTGTTACCCAGATTAATGTCTTGTATATTTTCTGAGCATTGGCAGCAGTTCTTTTAATGTTTCCACTGTGTATGCTAATTCTTCTTTTGTTGTATCATGACAAAAGCTAAATCGAATGGTTGATTCCTGAAGATTGGATGGCAGACCAATATTCAGCAAAGTATTACTTAAGGCTGGGTGATTGGAAGAACATGCACTGCCCGCAGAAACATAGATCTGCTTGTCCTCTAACGCATGAAGCAATACTTCACTTCGTACACCTTCAAAACTTACGCTGACGATCTGTGGCGCAGAATCCCGTCCTGTTTTGCCGTTAATATGGGCACCTTCAATCTGAGAAACCTGGCTTACGAAAAATTCCTTCAACTCATACAGACGATCAATCTTGGATTCAAAATCTATGTATGCCTCTTCCGCTGCAAGGCCAAGACCTGCGATACCTGGGGTATTCATTGTACCGCTTCGCATGCCTTTCTGATGGCCACCGCCGTATGTGATCGGTTTAATCTTTGTCTTTTCTTTTACATACAAAAATCCTACACCCTTTGGTCCATGAAGCTTATGGCCACTGACAGACATAAGATCAATGCCAAGACGTTTTGGAACAATCTTGTACTTTCCGTATGCCTGGATAGCATCCACGTGGATCAGAGTCTTTGGATTCTTAGCTTTGATGATCTTTACTGCCTCCTCGATCGGTTCCACTGCCCCCATCTCGTTGTTTACCATCATCATGGAAACAAGAATCGTCTCCTCATCCACAGCTTCTTTTAACTGTTCAAGATCAATGATTCCGTCCTTATCTACTTTCAGATAAGTGATTCGAAATCCTTCTTCCTCAAGATAAACCATTGTATTCTTAACAGAAGGATGTTCCACAGAAGTTGTGATCAGATGCATGCCCGCTCTTTTATTGGCCATTGCAGCGCCGATCAGCGCCATATTATTGGATTCTGTTCCTCCTGATGTATATATGATCTCTTTTTCTGTACAGCGAAGTGTCTTTGCAATCTGCTTCGTTGCGTTTTTAATATACTGCTCAGCCTCCACACCTTTCATATGCATAGAAGATGTATTGCCATAGTCCCCTGTAAGCACCTGCACTACCAGATCCTTAACTGTTTCGGAGCACTTGGTTGTAGCTGAATTATCTAAATAGGCTTCCATCATTTCCTATTCTCCTGCTTATCTATTCTAACATTCTTTCATTTCTAACGCTGTCATTACCATTGACATGGTACAGATTGCAGCTGTGTCTGTTCTTAAAATTCGTTTTCCAAGGGAGATTACCTGCATATCATCTCTGACTGCATCAATCTCATCTGGCGCAAAACCACCCTCTGGACCAATCATAATGCTGACTGACTGCCCCGGTTGAATGGCATCCATCGCTTCCTTTGTAGCTGCCATTCCTCGTTCATTCTCATACGGAACCAGATTCACATCACACTCTCTGGCATAGGCCACAGCTTCTTTGTATGTCATAACTGGATGAATCTGTGGAATCAGACTGCGCTTGGACTGCTTTGCCGCACTTTCTGCAATCGCCTGCCAACGGCGAATCTTGTTTGCCGCTTTCTTGTCATCCAGCTTCACCACGCAAAACTTCATAGCTACTGGGATGATCTCATAGACACCAAGCTCTACCGCTTTTTCAATGATCGTTTCCATGCGATCACCCTTAGGCAATGCTTGGAAAAGATAGATTCTAGAAGGAAGTTCTGTGTTAGGCGCTTCCTCATCCAGAATATCAGCCTGCACAAAATCAGGTCCGATCTCTGCGATACTGCAAAAATAATCCTGTCCTCCATTAGTACTTACGCGAATCTTTTCACCTGGCTTCATACGAAGCACGTTGCCAATATGATTCACATCAGAACCAACGATCGTCACATATTCTTTTCCTACCTGACTGTCATCAACAAAAAACTGAAACATTTTTTCACCTGTTCATTAATTCTTTCTTGCTGTAATGTTTACCCATTCACCCTGATGATTGATTTCAAGGATCTCAAGGCCTGTTGCTGCGATGGCATCGCGAACCTGTTCTTCTTTAAAATTGATAATACCTGATGTAATAAAGATACCGCCTTTTTTCAATCTTGCAGGCACAACTGGCGCCATTGGGATAATAACATCCGCAAGGATATTCGCCACTACAACATCATATTTTTCATCGCCAACCTGTTTCTGAAGTTCCACATCATCAATCAGATTGCCTACATAAAACATTCCCAACTCTTTCGGAAGGTGGTTTACTTCCATATTCTCATATGTGGATGTAAGACAGGCATCATCGATGTCTGTGCCAACCACATGTCCTGCGCCAAGTTTTAATGCAATGATGGATAAAATACCACTTCCGCAGCCAAGATCTAATACTTCATCTCCATCCTTCATGTACTTGCGAAGCTGCTTGATGCAAAGCTGTGTTGTCTCGTGCTTTCCTGTACCGAAGGAAACACCTGGATCGATTTCAATGAGAATCTTATCCTTATCAACTTCTTCCACTTCTTCCCATGTAGGTTTGATCAAAATATCGTCAATAGTAAACGCATGGAAAAACTCTTTCCAGTTGTTAATCCAATCTTTGTCTTCTGTCTCGCTCTCTGTAATTGTTCCAGCTCCAACTTCAACAAAAAGTCTTAATTCTTCTAATCCTTCTTTTACCTGCTCTAACAGTTCTGTGTTGTCCACATCACAGTCCAGATAAAAGCTTACTCTTCCAACGCCATCATCTGGTGGAAGTTCAGGTAAGAAGTCAATAAACATTTTTGCAGTATCATCCTGAGACAGCTGGATATTGTCTTCAATCTCAACACCTTCTACCCCAAGATCACTTAACATGCTGCTTACAAAATCTTCCGCTGCAGTTGTAGTTTCAATTGTATATTTATTCCATTTCATATCCGAATCCTCCTTAAAGCTTTACATTTCATAATACCTTATAAATCTTACATCACACAAGCATTTTTGCGAAAAAGAGAAAAAAATCTCTACAAGATCACCTTTTTAGCTGTTGACCTTGTAGAGATTTATATTTTTCCTGTTATTAATCTTCTTTTTTACCGAAAAATCCTTTTTTCTTTGATTTTTCTGTTTTTCCAGCACCTGCTGTTTCCGCTTTTAATGAATTTCCAGAAACCGCATCAAAAGCACGAAGTGCTTCTTTCGCCTCTGTGCTCAATGTTGTTGGCACAGATACAACCAATGTTACATAGTGATCACCACGCAAATTTTTGTTGCGAAGGGATGGAACACCTTTGCCTTTCAGGCGGATACGAGTATCTGTCTGTGTTCCAGGTTTCACTTCATAAATAATGTCTCCATCAACCGTTGGAATGCGAACTTCTCCACCCAGTGCTGCCTGTGCAAAGGAAATATTGGCTGTAGAGTAAATATTCATATCCTGTCTCTGGAAAATAGGATGACGGGATACACTTACTTCTACAAGCAAGTCTCCTCTAGGTCCGCCATTTGATCCTGGTTCGCCTTTTTCACGGATACGAACACTCTGGCCATTATCGATACCAGCTGGAATAGTAACTTTGATCTTCTTCTTGCTTGCAATGTATCCTGTTCCACGGCAGTCTGTACATTTCTCTTTAATCACTTTACCCTTGCCGCCACAGTCAGGACATACCTGTACATTCTGTACCATTCCAAAAAGGGACTGCTGAGAAAATACGATCTGACCTTTGCCGCCACATCTTGTACATGTCTCTGGTGTGGTTCCTGGTTTTGCGCCAGTGGCATTACATGTCTTACATTCATCTTTTAAAACAAGTTCAATTTCCTTTTCACAGCCAAATACCGCTTCTTCAAAAGTGATTCTAACACCTGTTCGCAGATTTGCACCTTTCATAGGACCTTTGTACTGCTGCTGGCGTCTGGAACCGCCACCGAAGAATCCTTCGAAAAGGTCACCGAACATATCACCGAAATCCATACCGGAGAAATCAAATCCTCCAGCACCTGGTCCGCCCTGTTCAAAAGCAGCATGACCGTACTGATCATAGTTTCTTCTCTTTTCCTCATCACTTAAAACAGCGTAAGCTTCAGAAGCTTCTTTAAACTTCTTTTCTGCCTCTGCATCACCTGGATTGGCATCTGGATGGTACTGTTTTGCTAATTTTCTATATGCTTTCTTAATTGTGGCATCATCAGCTCCTCGCTCAACACCGAGGACCTCATAATAATCTCTTTTCTGTTCTGCCATTCTTAATTCCCTCTTTATGCATTATGGCAGGGAACCAGCCGAAACCGATCCCCTGCTTAAAAATTGCTTTTTATATTATATTCTGATGTTTAATTCTGATTAAACTTCTTTGTAATCAGCATCTACAACATCGTCATCTGCACAGTTTCCACCGCATCCGCAGTCACCGCATCCACCCATATCTGGGCCTGCACCAGCACCCTGTGCTGCCTGAGCCTGTTCGTATACTTTCTGGAATACAGACTGTGCACTGTTCATTAATTTTTCTTTTGCTGCATTCATTTCAGCAACATCTGCTTCAGACATAGCATCTGCATCTGGATGAGCTGTAAGTAATGCTTTTAATGCATCGATGTCAGCCTGAACTGTAGCTTTTTCGCTGTCAGATACTGCTGCGCCAACTTCTTCTAACGCTTTTTCTGTCTGGAATACGAATGCATCTGCATCGTTTCTAGCATCGATAGCTTCTTTACGTTTCTTATCCTGAGCTTCGAATTCAGCTGCTTCTTTTACAGCTTTTTCGATATCAGCGTCAGACATGTTAGAACCAGCTGTAATTGTGATGTGCTGTTCTTTGCCTGTGCCAAGATCTTTTGCAGATACGTTTACGATACCGTTACCATCGATGTCGAATGTTACTTCGATCTGTGGAACGCCACGACGTGCTGGTGGAATTCCATCTAAACGGAACTGTCCAAGAGATTTGTTGTCTCTAGCAAACTGTCTTTCACCCTGAACAACGTTGATGTCTACTGCTGTCTGGTTGTCAGCTGCTGTAGAGAAGATCTGGCTCTTTCTTGTTGGGATTGTTGTATTTCTTTCGATTAATCTTGTAGCAACACCACCCATTGTTTCGATAGAAAGGGATAATGGAGTTACGTCAAGAAGTAATACTTCGCCTGCACCAGCATCGCCAGCAAGTTTACCACCCTGGATAGAAGCACCGAGGGCTACACATTCGTCTGGGTTTAAGGATTTGCTTGGTTCTTTGCCTGTTAACATTTTTACTTTGTCCTGTACAGCTGGGATACGTGTAGAACCACCAACTAATAATACCTGACCAAGTTCAGATGCAGATAAACCAGCATCTTTTAATGCGTTCTGTACTGGGATTGCTGTTCTTTCAACTAAATCACGTGTTAATTCATCAAATTTAGCTCTTGTAAGGTTTACATCGAAGTGTTTTGGACCTTCTGCTGTAGCTGTGATGAATGGTAAGTTAATGTTTGTTGTTGTAGCAGATGATAATTCTTTTTTCGCTTTTTCAGCTGCTTCTTTTAATCTCTGAAGAGCCATTTTATCTGTAGAAAGATCTACGCCTTCCTGTTTCTTAAATTCAGCGATCATGTAATCTGTGATTTTCTGGTCGAAGTCATCACCACCGAGACGGTTATCGCCGGATGTAGATAATACTTCGATAACACCATCACCGATTTCGATGATAGATACGTCGAATGTACCACCACCTAAGTCGTATACCATGATCTTCTGTTCGTGTTCGTTGTCAAGACCGTATGCTAAAGCTGCTGCTGTTGGTTCGTTGATGATACGTTTTACATCAAGACCAGCGATTCTACCAGCATCTTTTGTTGCCTGACGCTGAGCATCGTTAAAGTAAGCTGGAACTGTGATAACACCTTCAGATACTTTTTCGCCTAAGTAATTTTCTGCATCTGTTTTTAATTTCTGAAGGATCATTGCAGAAATTTCCTGTGGAGAATATTTCTTTTCATCAATTGCTTTTTTGTAATCTGTACCCATTTCACGTTTGATGGATGCGATTGTTTTTTCTGCGTTTGTTACAGCCTGACGTTTTGCTGGTTCACCAACAAGTCTTTCTCCTGTTTTTGTAAAAGCAACAACAGATGGTGTTGTTCTAGCGCCTTCTGTATTTGTGATAACTACTGGTTTACCACCTTCCATAACTGCTACGCAGCTGTTTGTAGTACCTAAGTCAATACCGATAATTTTACCCATTTTGTTTTCCTCCTAGATTTAATCTCTCTTTATAAATAAGTTATTGTTTACAAAAATTAATTTGCTACTTTTACCATGCTGTGTCTTACCACAGAATCTCTGTATTTGTAGCCTTTCTGGAATTCTTCCACAACGATGTTCTCGCCAACTTCTTCATCATCAATATGCATTACTGCGTTGTGAAGATTTGGATCGAACTCCTGACCAACTGCCTCGATTACTGTCACACCTGCTTCTTCTAATACAGTGATCATCTGTTTATAGATTTTCTCCATTCCTTCTGCAAAGGCATTTCCTTTGTCTGCTTCAGGAATCGCTGCAAGGCCGCGTTCGAAGTTATCAACAACTGGAAGGATTTTCTCAACAACATGTTTCGCTCCAGTTTCAAACATCTGTGCCTTTTCTTTTTCAGTTCTCTTACGGAAATTATCGAATTCTGCCATCTGACGTTTTACTCTGTCGTTCAGCTCTTCGATCATTTCGTCTTTTTTATCTTTCTTTTCTTTTTTTCCTTTTTTGAAAAAACCTTTGGAAGCGTCTTCTCCGTCACCGGCTTCTACTTCTTCTGTTTCTTCAGTAGTTTCTGCTGCCTCTTCTACAACTTCGCCTTCGCAAGTTTCCACTGTTTCTTCAGCAACAGTTTCCTGTTCTTTCAGGTTTTCTTCCTGCATTGTCTCTTCATTGATTGCCATCAGAAAACTCCTTTCTATTTGTCACCTTTTGGTTTTTTAAATATATCGTCCAACTGGACTTTTAAGGTCTTCAGATTATCCATAACGTTTTCGTAATCCATACGTTTTGGTCCTACAATACCGATCGTACCCTGCATTCCGTCCCCAAGCTCATATGTGGCTGTAACCACACTGCAATCTTTCAGGCGCTTGATTGGGCTCTCATTACCGATATAAATCTGAATACCTGTATTCTCTTCGTTGCTCATTGTCTCAGACAAGAAATCTTTCAGTTCCTGTTTTTCCTCAAAAGTGGAAATGAACTCGCTGGCATTCTGAGAATCTGCAAGCTCTGGATATTTGAAGATATTGGTTGCACCGCTGGTGTATACCTCAAACTCTTCATCTTCCTGAATCGCATCAGCAACTGTGTCAAGAATCTGACTGACAATGTCGCTGTGAATGCCCGCCTGCTCTTTCATCTTAGCGATTGTTGCCAAGTTGATCTGTTCAAGAAGCAATCCATTCAATGTACTGTTTAATAAGATATTCAGTCTGAGAAGACTTTCATTATCTAATTCTTCATCCACAGACATGATACGGTTTCTTACGATTCCATTGTCAAGAACGATAACCGCTAACACCTGTTCTTCATCAACTTTGGAAAGCTGAATGAACTTTACTCTTCCGCGGTTCATGTTTGGCGCTGAGATCATAGTTGCATAATTAGTGTTTGCCGCAAGCATCTTAACAACCTGCTTTAACACCAGTTCCATCTTCTCGGTACGCTCAATGACAAAAGACTTCATCTCAGCAACTTCTTTATCCTTCTCCTGCATCAGGTTGTCTACATAGAAGCGATAGCCCTTGTCTGATGGGATTCGGCCAGCAGAAGTATGTGGCTGAATAATGTAACCAAGTTCCTCCAGGTCAGCCATCTCATTTCTGATGGTTGCAGAGCTGATATTCATATCTGCATACTTGGAAATGGTACGGGATCCAACCGGCTCGCCAGTCTCTAAATAGGTGCGGATAATCGCATTTAATATTTTGGTTTTTCTCTCGTCAAGTTCGTGCATCATATCCTCCTATCAGTGTCTCTTAAGTGGTTGTTTTTATTTGTTAGCACTCATTTTGTTAGAGTGCTAATACCTTCCTTACATAAGATAGCATTGCCACCAAGTTATGTCAATAAATATTTTGTGCAAAAATATAAAGAATATATAAAAAACAAAGAAGGAAGGGATAGATCCCTTCCTTACGACTGCACCGATATTAAATACCGCTAAATTCTTACAAAATTACTTTTCCACTAATGTCATTCCATCAATATTTTTAATAATGAAATCAATGATTGTTTCGCTTTCATTTCCTGTTACATCCAGTTCCACAATAACATCATCTGGAATATCAGCATTTTTCATGCTCATAGAAGATGTTAAATCCACTCTCACTGGCGAAATCAATTTTTCAGGATTGCGGTAATGCAACTGAATGTATCCATCATTTTCTCTGCAATATGAAATCATATACTTTCTCATTGTCAGGTTTTTCATAATGTCATTCATGCTTCTTAAATGTACGTTTCTAAAAGATCTGCTCATTTCATACACCTCTCCAACACAATGTTTCTTAAATTTATTTTATTTAAGTATAGTTTTATAACAGCAACTCTGAAAACACATAGTTGCTTACATCAAACCCAAGCTCTGTCAGTTGGATCTGACCGTTCACTTCTGATACTAATCCCTGCTGTTTCATCCGCTCTAAAGATGCACCGAATACACTTTCTACTGGAGATTCAAATTCTTCCATAAACGCATTGCGGTTGATACCTTCTTGCATACGAAGACCTAAGAACATGAACTCTTCCATCTGCTGATTCTTGGTCAGTTCCTGTACATCCACTAAATGGTCTTCTCCGTCTGCAAAGTCTGTATTTAGATAATCTGTCAGTTTTGATACATTTGTAAAGCGAACATTGTTGATCAATGATGCTGCGCCAAGACCTAGGCCCAAATAGTCGACACGCTTCCAATAACCTACATTGTGGCTGCACTCTTTTCCAACTCTCGCATAATTAGAGATCTCGTAGCGAACGTATCCTTTTTTCTCAAGGAATTCCTTAGTAAACTGATACATCTGACGCTCTTCTTCCTCTGATGGAAGGAATAGAGGTTTCTCCCCTTTTTTGCGGGTCTCATCGTCATATCCGTACAATTTGTGGAATGGAGTGCCCTCCTCGATGATCAGACTATAGGCGGAAATATGCTCTGGTTTCAGCATTGTCACACGTTTTAAGGTCTGTTCCCATGTTTTTAATGTCTGACCTGGAAGGGCTGACATCAAGTCTACATTGATGTTATTAAACCCTTGCTTTCTGGCACAATCATAACTTGCCAAAAAGTCTTCGTATGTATGGATACGTCCAAGGAGCGCAAGTTCCTTATCCTGGGCAGACTGCAAACCAATACTCAAACGGTTGATGCCTGCTTTCTTGTATGCTTCTAATTTTTCCACATCCAAAGTTCCCGGATTGCACTCGATGGTAATCTCAGCATTAGCACTAACATTAAAACATGCTCGAATGGTATCCATCACTTCAACGATGTAGTTTGCCCTAAGAATAGATGGTGTGCCGCCGCCTAAGAAGATAGATATAATCTCCCGGTCCTTATAACCTTCACAGCGCACTTTGATCTCTTCTTTGAGTTTTCTGATATATGCCTGTTTTACTGTGCTTTCTGCCGGCATAGACAAAAAATCACAGTATGAACACTTTTGTACACAAAACGGAATGTGTACGTACAATTCCATTTTTTTCAATCTAATCCCTGCTTCTTCTTACCAGTTATCTGGTGTAATAGTTACAGCATGACTGCTGCCAAAAAATTATTTTTCGTCCAGTTTGAGAACGCTCATGAAGGCTTTCTGTGGCACTTCTACGTTACCAACCTGACGCATACGTTTCTTACCTTCCTTCTGTTTTTCAAGAAGTTTACGTTTACGGGAAATATCACCGCCGTAACATTTTGCCAATACGTCTTTTCTCATGGCTTTTACAGTTTCACGAGCGATAACTTTGCCGCCAACTGCTGCCTGAATCGGAATCTCAAACAAATGACGTGGAATCTCTTCTTTCAGTTTTTCGCACATCTTGCGGCCACGCTCGTAAGCATTGCCGGAGAATACGATAAAGGAAAGGGCATCCACTGCTTCTTTATTAATAAGGATATCAAGTTTAACAAGTTCAGATCTCTCATAGCCTTTGATTTCATAGTCAAAAGAAGCATATCCTCTGGATCTGGATTTTAAAGCATCAAAGAAGTCGTAGATGATCTCATTCAGTGGAAGATCGTATTTGATAAGAGCACGTGTTTCTTCCATATATTCCATACTGATATAAGTACCGCGACGTTCCTGACACAGATCCATAATGGCTCCGATATACTCGCTTGTTACCATGATCTCTGCACTTACTACTGGTTCTTCCATGTAATCGATCTCAGATGGATCTGGAAGGTTTGTAGGGTTTGTCAGATCAATCACTGTACCATCTGTCTTATGCACTTTGTAAACTACGCTAGGTGCGGTAGTTACAAGATCTAAGTTGTATTCTCTCTCTAAACGTTCCTGAATGATCTCCAAATGGAGCAATCCAAGGAATCCGCAACGGAAACCAAATCCAAGAGCGATAGATGTCTCAGGTTCAAACTGTAAAGACGCATCGTTCAGCTGGAGTTTTTCCAGAGCGTCTCTTAAATCAGGATATTTTGCACCGTCCGCTGGATACATACCACAGTAAACCATTGGATTTACCTTCTTATAACCAGGTAATGGCTCTGCGCATGGTCTGGAGCGGTCTGTAATCGTATCGCCAACGCGAGTGTCCTTTACATTTTTCAGGCTGGCTGTAATATAACCTACCATACCTGCAGACAGCTCGTCACATGGAATAAACTGACCTGCACCGAAGATACCTACTTCTACTACGTCTGCTGTAGCGCCAGTAGCCATCATCTTGATTGGAGTTCCCACCTTAACAGTACCTTCTTTGATTCGGCAAAATACGATAACGCCTTTATATGGATCGTAAAGGGAGTCAAAGATCAGCGCCTGAAGCGGTGCTTGAGCATCTCCTTCTGGAGCTGGAATCTTCGCAACAATCGCTTCTAATACATCTTCAATATTAAGACCTGTCTTAGCAGAAATCAGCGGTGCATCCTGTGCTTCTAAACCGATGATATCTTCAATCTCATCGATAACACGCTGTGGTTCTGCACTTGGAAGGTCGATTTTGTTGATAACAGGCATAACATCAAGGTTATGATCAAGGGCAAGATACACATTCGCCAGTGTCTGCGCCTCAACACCCTGTGCTGCGTCAACTACAAGAATCGCGCCGTCACAAGCAGCCAGACTTCGGGACACTTCGTAGTTAAAGTCTACATGGCCAGGTGTGTCAATCAGGTTAAAGATATACTCTTCTCCATCCTTTGCCTTGTAGATAATACGAACAGCCTGCGCCTTGATCGTAATACCTCTCTCACGCTCAAGTTCCATATTATCAAGTACCTGCGCCTGCATTTCACGGCTTGTCAAAAGCCCTGTCATCTCTATAATTCTATCTGCCAATGTTGATTTACCATGATCAATATGGGCAATAATACAAAAATTTCGAATTTTACTCTGATCGATTAACAAAGTTATTCCTCCTAAATCACGCAATTAATCAGAGTAAGTATAGCATGCAAAAGCAAACATTGTCTATTCTATTTTCCTGATAAAACCCGATCTAATATTTCTGCAAAAAGATCCATGGCATTCATTGCCTCAGCCAATGTATTTGTCTGTGCTCCCACTTCCAAAAGCAACGATTTCGGCCGCATATGAAGGTTGTATCGGTATCCTTTCAAGTATATTTTTCTAGAAAAATCAGGGTAGTTTTCTTTGGATTCCAACTGTAGTTGCAGGGAAAAAGCCAAATTTTCTTTTATGTATGGATTGTACAGATAATCAATATTACCTACCGCTGTGCTGTAACTCAATCCATTGAAAAACATGATCTTTGCTGTTGATTTTCCATTCACTTCTGTTGCAAGGTGTGTAGTTTCTGGCACCCCATCTCGATGAAGGTCAATAATAACTTCGATGGACGGATATTTTGCCAAAATATCTTCGATCACCGGTGCCACGTTTGTATAGGCATTGTTTCGGTCCTCCAAATCATAAGCTCCTTTGTGGTGGACCACAGAATATCCATAGGTTTCTGTCAAAAGTTTTGTCAGATAATCTCCAACACCAGCCACCGTCTGTGACGAATCACCTGGTTTGCTGTCTTTATACCCTTCTTGTGAATGGGTGTGATAGATTAAAATCTGCGGTTTTGACGGATCTTTTGTTATGGTGCAATCCACTGCCAGCAGCTTTTCTGCATCTAATTTTTCACTTGTAATTGTTGTCATTTTATCTACTGTAAAATAATTTTGGATCAGATAGTCAAAATCTTTTAATTTATCTATAGAAACTGCGGTGTATTTGTTTGTGTTCTTTTGGGTATTTTTATCCTTTTCTTTTTCATTCTCCTGGATTACGGTCTCCTCCACTGCCGCCTGATTTTCAGTGGATATTTCTTCTGCAAAAAACACTTCATATTCGAGTTCGCTCTCCGTGTGGGTGTTATAATTTTTTCCCGTCATAGTGTTTGTGAAAAAACTTTGTTTGCTGGTCAATACTGGGGACAAATTTTTTAGACTGGCATAACATGTCTGATATTTGATCCTAGAATACAAATCAGTGGTGAGAAACTGGGAAATGGTGATACCAAAACAAACTAGCACCACAAGCAAAACCAACAGTTTTCCACCACTATGTCGCCGCTCTTTTTTCTCTTTTCTATATCGCAATGAATATTTCTTATTTATCATTCAATCACTCCTGCCGCTATGTCTACTATATGCAGGACATGTGACGAATATGGTATTTTTCTGTCAACTGGCAGATAGAAATGCCATATTTAATCCTTCTGCCACAATAAAACTCATCTGTTTGATGGAGGCATCAATATCCTTAGGTGTCACAAACATGTTGTTCATCTGAGGGGATAGAATCTCCCGAATCAGCTGAGTCTGCTCGGACTCTTTTAGATTTTTCCATGAATCTGTCAATTTTTTCATTGATTCTGATGTTTCCAGCGCAGAGATAAAACCGTTCATGGAATCATTGATAATTGTAACTGCTTCCACAACAGTGGGAATTCCTATAGCGATTACAGGGATTCCTATCGTTTCCTTTGATATCTTATTGCGATGATTACCGACACCTGAACCAGGATTAATCCCGGCATCTGTCACCTGAATCGTTCTGCCAAGACGTCTTGTGCTTCGCGCAGCCAAAGCATCGATCACAACCAGTGCATCTGGATGAATCTGCTCCGCGACACCTTTGATGATTTCAAGCGTCTCCATTCCCGTCTGCCCCATAACCCCAGGTACAATACTGCTGATTTGAGGAGTATTTTCTTGCTCATAGGCATACTTTCCGTATTCCTTCAGCATATGTCTTGTTACACATAATTGTTCAACCGTCTGTGGCCCTAAAGCATCCGGTGTTGACAAACGATTGCCCAGTCCCGCCACAAGAACAGATAATCCATCTCTCTTTGGCAGCAGCTCCCGCAAAACCTTTGCTAACTGTCTTGATATCCCTCTGCTCTCTCCTTCTTCCGGCATGCTCATGGCAGAACTTTCCAGCGTAACGTACACTCCTTTGGGTTTTCCCATTTTCTTTGCAGCATTTTCCGTCTCCACATATACTCTTGTAATGTGGATATCATCTTCTTTCACGTATTCTTCTTCCGCTCTGACGCCCTTTAATCGGGTGCTTGCCCCTTGAATCCGCTCGTTTTCCTCCAAAGCCAGATCTGTTCTTCCCTGCTCCATTTCCCTCTCCCTTTTACACGCCAAAAGTGCTAAAAAACACTAAAAAAACAACGCATTTTTTAGTGTTATTTTTTGCGAATTTTTAAAAATTATGTATTGACAAATCATGGCAAGATAGTTATTATATACGAGTATGTTTACATTAGAACGTCCGTGTCCGGCTTTAATGTAACAATCGACAATATTCCAAGCATAGGAGGTGTACAGATTGGCTAACATTAAATCAGCAAAGAAAAGAATTTTAGTAACAGCTACTAAAACAGAAAGAAACAAATCTATTCGTTCAAGAGTTAAAACAGCTATGAAGAAAGTTGAAGCAGCAGTTGCAGCTGGAGATAAAGCAGCAGCTCAGGCAGCTTTAGCAGCAGCTACATCCGAAATCGGAAAAGCTGAAACAAAAGGCGTTTACCATAAAAACAACGCTTCTAGAAAAGTTGCTCGTTTAGCTAAATTAGTTAACACACTTGCATAATTGAAGCGAATAATTATGAATCACAAAGAACTTGATCCCGTCAGTCAAGTTCTTTTTTTTCGCGAAAACGTAAAGTCAAGCATAAAAAGAACCACGAGTTAAGTTTACTTAAACAAGTGGTTCTTTTTATATTTGACGCGCGTACGCGACTGAGGAAACACAACGTGTTTTCGAAGTTACGTTTTCGCTATTATTTTTTATGTTTGGCGAGCCATCGCGACCGAGGAAACACAATTATTCACTACACTGTATGATCAGCAATTCTACTGCCAACTGATCTCCCATCTTACCGGTCTTCACATCCTCTTCTGCCTGTGTACCGCTTTCCACAGCTGCTAGAAGCTGGCTAGTCTTAAACCGCTTGGCCTGCTCTAAGTTTTTGCGCACAGTAAAGTCTGGCACGCCTGCTTTTGAAGCAATTGTTTTATTATCGTATCCTTTTTGAGACAAGGCTTTTACCTGTAGCAATGTTTGAAACTGTTTAACGATCAAAAACAAGATACGCATTGGAGGCTCCTTAAGAGCCAACAGATCATAGTAAAGTTCCAATGCCAACTTCTGCTCTTTTCTTGCAATGGCTTCTACCATTTTAAAAATCTGGTTCACTGTCTGACCGCAGCAAACTGCATCAATATCTTCCATCTCAATCACTTCTCTGCCATACGTGTAGCAGATCAGCTTCTCAAGTTCTTTCTCAATATTTTCCATGGAAGTTCCTGTGCGGGACATAAAGAACTGTAGATTGTTACCGGAAATCTTCTTTCCTTCCTTTTTCAAAGTCTGCAAGATCCATTTCGCCAACACTTCATCCTGCTGAATACGAAATTCTGCAATGCCGCCAAGATTCTTAACCGCTTTGTACATCTTTCCGCGCTTATCGATCTCATCTTCCACAAAAATAATGCTGCAGCTGTCTGGAACATCAGGAAGATAATTGGCAAGCTCCTCTGTGGCAGTTTTGAAAAATCCGCTGTTCTCTATAAGAATCACGCGTCGCTCTGCAAAAAATGGCATCGTCTCCGCCAGATCGATAATCTCCTTAGGGTTAATCCCCTTGCCCTCATACCGTGAAACATTCATGGTATCATCTGGATTGGCCAAAGTCTGCATCAGCCTGTCTTTATACATTTTTCTCAAATAAACTTCTTCTCCGCTAAGAAGGTATACTTTGCGGAAAATACCATTTTTCAAATCTTCTTTCAACTTTAACATAGCCACATTTTAACACAGAGAATTGTTACTGACAACAAAGAGCCTTTCCGAATCTGTTTGTTTTCAATCCTTGCCATAAATGCTACATATCAGATATTTATCACCCTTTGATCTAACTGTAATCTGTCCCGTCTCCATAGTAACCAGCACATTCTCTGTGGCAACCTTCATTCTATCCAGGGTTTCCTTGTGCGGATGTCCATACTGATTCCTTTCCCCGGCAGATATGACGATTGCTTCCGGAGACAACCATTTCAAAAACGCTTCACTGTTAGAATATTTTGATCCGTGATGAGCTGCCTTTAGAACCTTTGTATTTGAAGCAGTCATACTTTCATCCATTTGTAAGATCAGCCATTCTTCCTGCTCAGCTCCAATATCTCCAGTAAATAAAAATCCATTTCCTTTATGTGACAAAAAAGCCACCAGCGAAGCTTGATTTCTATCCTCGCCTTCGCTCTCGGGCACATAAAAACAAATCTGATAATCTTTTCCTTCAATCTTATCTCGATTTGACACAAAATACACGTTCGTTTCATGACTTTTTGCCACTGACAACATTTTTTTCCCGCTGTCATCCATGACCATCTCCTCAGACACAAACAATGCATCAACCTGATACCCGCTCTCTAACACTTCCAACATACCGCTTACGTGGTCTTGATCTGCATGACTGACAATCCATCCGTCCAGTTTCCTTATTCCCTGGCTCTTTAAAAATGGAAGAATCTGATAAGTTCCAACCGCTTTCTCACTGACACTTCCACCATCAATAAAGAAATTTCTTCCATCCGCCAAACGGATACAGATACCATCCCCCTGCCCCACATCCAGATAATGAACCTGAAAAGAAGGTAGCTTAGGAATCAGAATCAGGCAAGGCAAAACAGCCAAGATTGTAATAGCCAAAACCTTCTTTTTGTTCCATAACTTTTCTTTCACACAATCGTGATCATTGTTGTAATTTTTTTCTTTATCAC
>JAZQSD010000110.1:0-8066 GCA_045629925.1 Eubacterium sp. | reverse complement strand
TTTAAATAAAATATGCCGATGTGGCTCAATTGGCAGAGCAGCTGATTTGTAATCAGCAGGTTATCGGTTCGAGTCCGATCATCGGCTTTGCATTAGCATATTTCATAAATGAGTGTGTATAATGTTAATGGGTGGATTCCGGAGTGGCCAAAGGGGGCAGACTGTAAATCTGTTAGCAACGCTTTCGGTGGTTCGAATCCACCTCCATCCATTTGCCAAAAGGCAATAATGCCGATGTGGCTCAATTGGCAGAGCAGCTGATTTGTAATCAGCAGGTTATCGGTTCGAGTCCGATCATCGGCTTTTGTTTTGTAAAAAACATAATTTAATATCGCGGGGTGGAGCAGTCTGGAAGCTCGTCGGGCTCATAACCCGAAGGTCGTAGGTTCAAATCCTGCCCCCGCAACTTTTGCCCAGATAGCTCAGTTGGTTAGAGCGCCGCCCTGTCACGGCGGAGGTCGAGAGTTCGAGTCTCTTCTGGGTCGTTTGTATCGAAAGATACATGACAATCAAATATTATGGGATCATAGCTCAGCTGGGAGAGCACCTGCCTTACAAGCAGGGGGTCACAGGTTCGAGCCCTGTTGGTCCCATTTAAATAAAATATGCCGATGTGGCTCAATTGGCAGAGCAGCTGATTTGTAATCAGCAGGTTATCGGTTCGAGTCCGATCATCGGCTTTGCATTAGCATATTTCATAAATGAGTGTGTATAATGTTAATGGGTGGATTCCCGAGTGGCCAAAGGGGGCAGACTGTAAATCTGTTGGCACCGCCTTCGAAGGTTCGAATCCTTCTCCACCCATTAGGCGTAAGCCGCGTAATTTAATATCGCGGGGTGGAGCAGTCTGGAAGCTCGTCGGGCTCATAACCCGAAGGTCATAGGTTCAAATCCTATCCCCGCAACTCATGCCCAGATAGCTCAGTTGGTAGAGCAGAGGACTGAAAATCCTCGTGTCGCTGGTTCGATTCCGGCTCTGGGCATTCTCAGTATTTCTGAGAGAAATGGGATATTAGCTCAGTTGGTAGAGCACTTGACTTTTAATCAAGTTGTCCGGGGTTCGAATCCCCGATGTCTCATTTAAATCTAAAGCTTTGGAAACAGATTGTTTTCAAAGCTTTTTTTTGTAATGATTGCGAAAATATAAAATTAGGTGTATTCTTCTTACATAGAAAATGAGGTGACTTTTTTGAGAACGATAGAGGCAAATAATTGGTGTGTCTTAAACAATATTATTTATAAAATCTATACAACAGTTGATGCGGAGCAAATGCGAAGCATTTTTCTTGAGCAAATGAAATTTGTGATTGAGTATGATAGTGCTGAATTTTATTTGACAGATTTAGAAGACGGCCATCAGTTTGTAAATGCAGTATGCTATAATTGCGAAGAAGATGGTGCTAAGCAGTTTAATGATATGGTAGAGATAAGTAAGAGAGATGTGTTTGGAAAAACCTTTGTTTTCCGTAACACGGATATTTTGAACTTTGATGCTAGAGTAAATGCTACTGTTGGTAAAGATTATTTTGAAAAAAATAATTGGAGCCAGTCTCTTCACCTTTTATTAGGTGATGGAGAAATGAACGTAGCGCTGATTTCTTTTTACAGATCTGTTGGGAAAGAAAGATTCAGCTCAGATGATGTTTTTGTCCTTGATTTGATGAAGGATCATCTTCTGCATCGTCTTTTGCAGGAACGATTAGAAAGAGCTTCTATGCAGGAGAAACTTACTGTGACAGAGGCTACAGAGCATTATAATCTTACAAAACGTGAGAGTATGATTTTGCGTAGATTGATGCAGGGACATAATAACAATCAGATAAGTGAAGAGTTACATATTAGTGTGAATACGTTGAAGAAACATGTTTTGAATATTTATCGAAAGTTGAATATTAACAACCGAGTACAGTTGTTTAAGGCGATAAAGGAAAAAGAGTAAGTCTACAGAGTGAGGTTTTCATGAAACTTGGAGTAGTAATGGAAGGTGGCGCCAGCAGAACTATTTTTTCCTGCGGTGTTACAGATGTCTTGTATGATGAAAACATTATGCCGGATTATCTGATTGGCGTTTCGGCAGGGATTGCATATGGTGTTTCATATGCGTCTGGTCAGCGAGGCAGAAATGCAGATTTTACAGAAAAATATATGAATGACAAGCGCTATATGGGGCTTCATCACTGGTTAAATCCAAGGAAAAGATGCTATTATAACTTGCAGTTCGCTTTTGATGCAGTTCCAAATGAATTGGTCCCTTTTGATTATGATGCATTGGCCAATTATCCAGGAGAGGTTGTGGCCGTTGTTACAAATGTAGAGACAGGCGAAGCGGAATATAAGCATATTCCGCCATATGAGCGCTATTGGGAAACTGCAATTGCCAGCTGTTCTCTTCCGGTTTTGTTTCCGCCAGTAAAACTTGGGGATAATTATTACTTGGACGGAGGATTGTCTGATTCTATTCCTTATAAAAAAGCGTTGGAGGAAGGGTGCGATAAGGTAATTGTAATTCTTACCAGAGAACGCGAATATGAAAAAGGAAAGGAAAAAGGTGCTGGATTAATTAATTTTTTGTGCAGAAAATATCCTAAGATTGTGGAATGCATGAATCGCAGATCGCAGGATTATAATCGGTGTTGTGAAGAGATGTTTGAATTGGAGCGCCAAGGAAAGTTGTTCGTAATCGCGCCAAGAGATACGTTTGGTGTTGGTCGCACGGAAGGAGACTGGAAATTGCTGGGGCGGTTATATCAAGAAGGGATT
The DNA here is from genome assembly GCA_045629925.1 of Eubacterium sp. GTDB lineage: Bacteria > Bacillota > Clostridia > Lachnospirales > Lachnospiraceae > Brotonthovivens. Next base: position 5,306 of record JAZQSD010000110.1, on the reverse strand, counting down.
GATGTGGCCCGAGAGCAGATGGACCGTTTGAAACACTATTTAGAAACATAGTGTTTTGTACATTAAATATAGAAGAAAGAGAATTGGATTATCATGGTAAAAGGCAAGTTTTTTTCAGGACAGGATGATCTGTCTGTGGTAAACAATATAAGGGAGCTGGTGTTTCAACAGGAACTGGGAATTGCAAAGGAACTTGATGATGATGGACAGGATGCTTTTTGCATGCATGTGGTTGCTTATGATGAGGACTTTCCGGTTGCAACAGGCAGAATTGCCTATGATGGATGGGAATTTCTTATAAGCAAGGTGTGTGTGTTAAAGGAGCATCGCGGTCGCAAATATGGAGACTTTGTTGTTCGCATGTTGGTTGACAGAGCAATGATGTCTGGGGCAACTCAGGTTAAGACAGAAACTTTTAAAAGTATAGTGCCTTTCTTTGAAACAATCGGATTTCATGTGGAATGCGATATGGAGGACTGGGCCGGTTTTGAAATGGCAGAGATGGTATTGCACACAGATGCTATTCATAAATGTTGTAATTGCAAGGGGGAATAGAAATGAAAATTGTATTTTTAGATGCGAAAACAATCGGTGATGATTGTGATATGGAACAGTTCCGTCAGTTGGGAGACGTAGTTGTCTATGATTATTCTACAGTAGACAACATTCCTGAGAGAGTAAAAGATGCGGATATATTAGTTGTCAACAAAATGGAAATGAACGAGGTGACTTTATCCACAGCAGAAAAGTTAAAATTAATCTGCGTGACAGCAACAGGTACGAACAATTTAGATAAGGAATATCTTGATAAGAGAAATATTCAGTGGCGAAATGTAGCGGGATATTCTACAGAAAACGTTACACAGCATACATTTGCGCTTTTGTTCTTCCTGCTGGAGAAAATGCATTACTATGATCAGTACGTGAAAAGTGAGAAATACATTGCAGATGCATCCTTTACACATTTTTCTAATAAGTTCCATGAATTATCTGGGTCCACTTGGGGAATAATTGGTATGGGTGCAATAGGGCAGCGTGTTGCCGGTATTGCAAAAGCTTTTGGCTGTCGTGTAATCTACTATTCAACAACTGGTAAGAATGACCAGCCAGGATATGAACGTGTTGATTTTGATACTTTGTTAAAGGAATCTGACATTGTATCTGTACACGCGCCATTAACAGAGCAGACACATCATCTGATGGATAAAGAAGCTTTTTCTAAAATGAAGCCATCTGCTATTTTCATCAATGTTGGACGTGGCCCAATCGTGGATGAACAGGCCCTGACAGATGCGTTAAATAATGGAGAGATTGCAGCTGCTGGTCTGGATGTGCTTTCAAAAGAGCCTATGGCAGAGGATAATCCTCTGAGAACGATCAAAGATAGTGACCGTCTTGTGATTACACCTCATATTGCGTGGGCAAGCGTGGAAGCGAGAGCTCGTCTTATGAAGATTGTTGCGGGACAGATTAAAGAATTTGTTGATAGTTGTAATAATTAGAGTATATTTTTATAACAAACTGCAAACAACGTTGCAAAAACAAATACAAACAATAGTATTTGTATAAGAGATAATTACATAAAGTATTGATTGCATATATTCAACTAGAAGAAATATTTATATACTTCTTCTAGTTGACTTTTTTGTTAAAAAGGGAAGTGTGCGTTTTTCCCGGAAAACAAAATATTTCGCATTAAGCGAAGTCATAAAGTTTGAGTATTTATAAAGTAACAAGATAGACCCTGATTGTATATTCAATGGAGGAAAAATTTATGGCAGATTTAAAACATATTGTACAGCGTAAAGCGTTCAGTGCAGCGATTGATATCGCATTAAAAAGATTGAACAAAGACCGTGAAAAAGGTCTTCTTCAGATTGTAGATCTGGCTGAAAAGTTCATGGGCAAAAACTTCAGCAAAGAAGCTTATGACGCTACAAGAGCAATTATTAAAAATCCAGATCACAAATGGATGAAATTCGTTAACAGAATGCTGGATGAACTCCATCCAAACGTAGCAAAAATGACAGCATTAAACCTTGGTTTTGAAGCTGCTTTCTACGGAACAACACAGATCCGTGCAAACAGAGAAAAATACAACTGCAACATTCCTTGGTTAATCCTTATGGATCCAACAAGTGCTTGTAACTTAAGATGTACAGGCTGTTGGGCAGCTGAGTATGGTTATAAATTAAACCTTACTTTTGAAGAAATGGATAGCATTGTAACACAGGCAAAAGAGCTTGGTGTATACTTCTACATGTTTACTGGTGGTGAACCATTAGTAAGAAAAGCAGACATCATCAAATTATGTGAAAAACACCGTGACTGTGCATTCCACAGCTTTACAAACGGTACACTGATCGATGAAGAGTTCTGTAAGAAAGTTCAGGAACTTGGTAACCTTTCCTTCTCCTTATCTCTTGAAGGTTTTGAAGAAGCTAACGACGGACGTCGTGGTGATGGTGTATACCAGAAAGTTCTTGGCGCAATGGATTTAATGAAAGAATACGGTCTGTTCTTCGGTACATCTGTATGTTACACAAGAAGAAATATCGAAACAGTTTTATCTGATGAATTTATCGATCTGTTAATCGAACATGGATGCCGTTATTCCTGGTTCTTCCACTATATGCCAGTTGGAAACGAAGCAGATGTAAATCTTATGCCAACAGTTGAACAGCGTATCTACATCCACAAGAGACTGCGTGAAATCCGTGGTTTTGAAGGCGGAAAAGAAATCATGCTGTTAGACTTCCAGAACGACGGTGAATTCGTAGGCGGATGTATCGCTGGTGGTAGAAACTTCTTCCACATCAATGCAAATGGCGATGCTGAACCATGTGTATTTATCCACTATTCTGGTGCAAACATTCGTCAGAATACAATTCTTGAATGTTTACAGCAGCCATTGTTCCAGGCATACAGAGATGGACAGCCATTCAATGACAACCATTTACGTCCATGTCCAATGCTTGAAAACCCAGAAAAACTGCTTCAGATGGTAAAAGAGACAGGTGCTAAGTCTACAGACTTACAGTCTCCAGAATCTGTAGAAGATCTCTGTGCAAAAACACAGCCATATGCTGACGCATGGAAAGATACAGCAGAAAAACTTTGGGCAGAAAAACACTTTGAGAAAACAGGATACGTTAACTACAAAGCAGAAAACATTAAAAAATAACATGTTGATCAAAGACATGAGATTGAGTATTTAATTATAGAAACAGCATCTCCTTGTTGGGAGATGCTGTTTTTTATAGGGTTTTATGGTATACTAATTAACGCTAGACTAAAGTTGGGGTTAGGTTTCTTATGAGAAAAATTTTGCAATTTATCCGATTTGGATGGAAATTGTTAAAAATAAACTTGGGAACGTTATTAGTTTTTGAGTTGTTATATAAATTTACCTTGTTGGCCATTGCAAAACCAGTGCTTATGGGAATGGTAAGAGTCACCATGAAGTTTCGAGGATTGGCGTACTTGTCTGATGAGACGATTGGCACTTATCTGCAGGGGCCGATGGTATGGGTGGGATTGTTCTTGATTGTCCTGTGCATTACCTTTGTAATTTTGTTTGATATATGCTGTATCATTATCTGTTTGCATGCATCTTACCGGGGACAGAAGATTCCGCTGATCGCGCTGATGCAAAAAGGTGCAGGTGCAGCATTGAGAGTGTTTCACCGAAAGAACTGGACGATGATCTTTTATATTCTGATCATTATACCGGTAACTCATGTGGTTTTGATCAGTGGTTACGGAACGAGTTTTGAGCTTCCAGAATTCATTATGGAGTATATTTTTGGTCACAGATTGCTGATGATCGCATACTTTGGATTCTGGATCTTTATGGGATATAAATCTTTTCGATGGATTTACAGCATCCATTATTTTTGCTTAGAAAAATGTACCTTTAAAGAGGCCCGGGCAAAGAGTCGGTGCATCATAGAAGGAAATTATATAAGAGATATTATTATCATCATTGCCTGGAACCTGGTGCTTATTGGTATTTATTATGGCATAGTTATGGGTGGTGCGTATTTGATTTCGGCTGTGAACAGAACCTTTGTTTCGGCGGATCTTTTTAGCAGCCTTACCCTGTCAGGAATATCTACCTTGTTGGGTGCTCTTGGGGCGTGGAACTACGTTGCCTCTTTGCCGCTGGTATATTTGGGACTTAGCCTTTTGTATTATTACAACAAGGCTGTTCGCCATGAGGCGATTCCTGGAGAAATCAAAGATCTTGATCTGGCATACCGTTTGATGGATACAGCCTGGGCAAAAAAACTGTATCAGCATAGAAAACGAATTATTGCCTTGGCGCTGATTATTGTTTTGGCTGTTAATTTTACCTATTCTCTGGCAGAGAGGAAGGGTGTTCTGAGGGCTGGACGAGTTGAAAACACCATGGTTACTGCTCACAGAGGCTATTCTGCTGTTTATCCGGAAAATACTATGGCTGCCTGTGTTGGTGCGGTGGAAATTGGCGCAGACGGTATGGAGATTGATGTGCAGCAGACAAAAGACGGGCAGATTATTTTGATGCATGATTCCAATTTGAAAAGAACTACAGGTGTGGATGCAAATATTTGGGAGACCAACTACGAAGATATGCGGTATCTCGATGCAGGAAGCTGGTTTGATGAAAAGTATAAAGAAGAAACCATTCCAACATTAGAGGAAGTGCTTCGATATGCCCGCGGGAAAATTTGGGTAAATGTGGAGTTGAAACCAACCGGAAACGAGGTTGATTTTGAAAAAAACGTTATAGAGATCATTGAGAAAACGCACATGGAAAGAATGGTATATGTGTCTTCTATGAAATACGAGTGTCTGGAACGGGTGAAAGAGATCAATCCTGATATAAGGACAATATATATTACATCTGTGTCTTTTGGTAATTACGAAGAATTGGAGGCTGCGGATGGGTATAGTGTGGAAGCGTCCATGCTTACTCAAAAATTCGTGAACAAAGCCCACAACAGAGGGAAAGAAGTGCATGTATGGACTGTTAATACGGAAGAGTCCATGGAGGCAGTAATGAAACTGGATATTGATGCGATCATTACAGATAAGCCCGAAGTGGCAAGAGCGCTGATCTATAAGAAAACACATGGAACTTGGTGGGATGAGTATATCGACAAACTTTTAAAACTGGCGAATTAGCAGGTGAAACGGTCTACATTTGATATGCTAGATTGTTTATGGTATAATAATAGAATTATCAGAATCAAGGAGTATCGTGTTTAACTAGAGGAGACGACGATGGGGACAGAGATTCAGTTTAAAGGAAAATTTAAAAC
>JAZQSD010000109.1:0-13430 GCA_045629925.1 Eubacterium sp. | reverse complement strand
GGACCCAGCTACAAGAGATTTTACTTACAGAAAATTAGAAGGTCCAGCAGCAGGCGGTAACGCTTGTGTAATCGTTGGTGAAACAGACGTTAACTTCGTTGATGCAGTTCGTATCCCAGGATTTAGACCATTCGATTTCGCAAAACCAGAAGAAGATATGGAAACATTCAACGCTGTTGCAGAATACGCTACACGTATTAAAAAACACGGCTGTATCGCATTAGCAGAATTAGTACATGCTGGTAAAGAAAAAGTTCCTTTCGGACCAAACGAAGATTGTATCGGACCAGTTGAAACAGTAAATATCGCTGGTGCTAAAGCTCGTCCAATGACAAAAGACGATATGGACAGAATCGCAAACGACTTTGCTAAAGCTGCTACATATATGCAGAAAGCAGGATTTGACGGTATCTTAATCCACGGTGGACATGGATTCTTATTTACACAGTTCCTTTCCCCACTTATGAACACAAGAACAGACGAATACGGCGGATCTTTAGAAAACCGTGCTCGTTTCCCAAAACAGATCTTACAGACAATCCGTGATGCAGTAGGTCCTGACTTCTTAGTAGAACTTCGTATCGACGGTACAGATCATCAGCCAAATGGTATCCGTCCAGACGAAACAGGTCAGTTTATCGCAATGGTAGAAGATCTGATTACATCTGTACACATCACATGTGGTATTTACGATGATACACAGTCTCACGTACACTCCAGCATGTTCGATGAACACGGATTAAATGCAGAACCAGCAGCTATCGTTAAGAAATACACAAAACTTCCAGTTGGTGTAGTTGGTGGTCTTAACTCTCCAGAATTCTGTAACGAAATTATTGAAAAAGGTATGGTTGACTTCTGTGTATTCGGTCGTCAGATGCTTGCAGACCCATGCTTCGCAAACAAATGTAAAGCAGGCAGACCAGATACAGTTCGTCGTTGCTTACGTTGCTACTATTGCTTCCCGGGTTCCCCAGAAGAAGGTTATACAGATCTTCCATTCACATCTCAGGAACTTTCTAAATACGTTGGACATTGTACAATCAATCCACTGGCTCATTTACCATTTGACCCAGCAACAGTACCAGCTCCAAAAACATTAGAAAACGTTCTGATCATTGGTGGCGGCCCAGCAGGTCTTCAGGCAGCTATCGATGCAGCTGATCGTGGACATACAGTAACAGTAGTAGAAAAATCCGACAAACTTGGCGGTCTGTTATGGTTCACAGATGTTGACGTTGACAAACCAGACTTAAGAAACTTCAAAGATCTTCTGATCCGAGAAGCAAAAGAACGCGGTGTAAACTTCGTTATGAATACAGAAGTAACACCAGAATACATTAAAGAAATGAAACCAGGCGCAGTAATCATCGCGACAGGTTCTGTTCCAGCTGTACCACCAGTACCAGGTATCGAAAATGCAATCCAGGCATTAGATGCTTACGCTGGCGCACCAGTTGGCAAGAAAGTTGTTATGGTAGGCGGCGGTCTTGTTGGCTGTGAAACAGGTCTTCACCTTCAGAAAACAGGCCACGAAGTGACTGTAGTTGATATGCTTGACCGTGTAGCTAACGAATCTTACGGTATGTACCGTGATGCTCTTGTTCATGAAATGGATAGAGTAGGTATGGTAAGCCTTCCTAAGACAAAAGTTCTTGAAATCAAAGCTGACGGCGTAGTGATTGAAAATGCAGATGGCGTTCAGACACTTCCAGCTGATACAGTAATCCATGCATTAGGTATGAAATCTGTATGCACAAAAGCTTTAGAAGAAGCAGCTAACGAAATCGGTGCTTATGTAGCCGTTATCGGTGATGCTATCACTCCAGCTAAAGTTGACAGAGCTACAAGAACAGCTTATCTTGCAGCAATCGAAATTGGCAAATAATTAGCAGAAAAACAGTAAATATTAAAAAAAGCACAGCTTCCGCATATGCGGTGGCTGTGCTTTTTTTCTTGTGTTATAGAATGGTTTGTATTATTATGTAAACAAGTGTAAAATGCCTATTTTGTAGTTTTTTGTAGTTTAGGAGGCAAAATTATGAAAAGAAAAAGAAGTGGTTTCTCTCGTTTTATAGCATTTGCGTTATGCATGCTTCTGGTTATCAGTCTGTTGCCAACAACAGCGCTGGCTGCGGGATACGGGGATTCCAAAGACGATGTGAGAAATGCTGTTACATCGGAAAAAATTGTTGATAATAGCACAATGAATGACTGGGAACAGTTTTTTGATGAGGACACGACAGAATATGCAGGCGGTGTCTGGACAGATAAGTCTGTGTTCAGTAATGCAGGTGCATTTCCTGGTTCTGTCACTATGATGGATGCAAATAACAACTTTTTGGTTGCATTGTCTGCATTGGCGTCCAATAAAGAGATTGTAGGATATTCTACAATTCCAACGGATACAATGTTGATTTTGGATCTGTCACAGTCAATGGACAATAGTGGATCCATTCCTCAGACAATCACTGCGGCAAATGCTGCCATAGATAAATTACTGAAATTAAACAAAAACAACCGCGTTGGAGTTGTATTGTATTCAGGAAATAGTTCAAGAGGCAAATCAAAGACCAGCACAGGTAAATTGTTGCTGTCACTTAACCGATACACTGCCAATTCCAATGGTGCATATCTAAAATACACAGGTGAACAAACAGCGACAGCAGTGGCAATCGCTGATGGATTAAGATATGAGGCTACCAATTCTCGTGTTTCTTCCAGCAGTAAAACAACTGAGGGCGGTACATACATTCAGAATGGTCTTGACATTACCATGGATGAATTCTTGAAGGCAGACCCAGTTATTGAAGATAACAATATTCAGGGCGGTAAAGTGCGCATGCCTATCTTTGTGCTTATGAGTGATGGCGCTCCGACTACTGGAGATCCTGATTATAACAATATTGGAGAATCCTCTGTCGGCAATGGTACAGCAACATCTTCAGGCTTAGGTTTTATGACGCAGCTGACAGCAGCATATGCTCGTGCAGCAGTGGAAGAACATTATGGTTCAGAGGCCAAATTCTATAGTTTGGGATTGAATTTAGCGCAGCAGGATGCTGATGGTCAGCAGGTTTCAAACAGTGTGTTAAACCCTAAGACATCCTTGAGTGCAATCAATACTTACTGGGATAAGTTGTTTGAAAATGGTTCTGTTTCATTTAAGTCCCCAGGAACAAGTACTGGTGAACGAAATCCGGATATTGATGTAACTATTAATCGTGTCAAAAACGATGGTCTGACACGAGATAGCCAGTATTATGTGGATAAGTACTTTAAGGCTGATGATAACGATGCATTAAATCAGGCATTTTCTGATATTGTAAATGAGATTATTCTACAGTCAGCATATTATCCAACATTGGTAGAACATGGTAAGTTGGATTTTGATGGCTATCTTACATTTGAAGATGAGATTGGCCAGTTTATGGAAGTGAAAAACATCACAGGTATCTTGCTTGGAAACAAACTTTTTTCAGGTGCAGCATTGACCAAGATGATGGCTTCTGATGAATTTGGTGACAGAAATACATACACAGATCTTGGATGGGAACTGGTTGATTCAGTGTCAGAGCGAATTGGAGTTTCACAAGATGTAGCGATAACTTTGTTGAAACAGGCATGGGAAGATGGTCAGCTGTCATACACTTCTGATACAAAGTTCAGCAATTACATCGGCTGGTATGAGGGTGCTGAAAATCAATATCTGGGCTACTGGAATGTGGATCATGAAGATGCTGATATTCCAGAAGATGCAGCCTATATTTCTAGATCATATTGTTTTTATGGTTCGACTGTAACAGAGGATAAGATTGTAGGCAGCGATATGATGCATATCGTAGTGAAGGTCAGAACAGAGATTGCAACTGGACTGCAGGATGTTGTGTTCCAGATTCCGGCATCTTTGATTCCAATTCTCACATATCACATTACTTTAGATGCAGACAATTTTGATGATGCAGAAAAGATCACATTAAAAAGAGATAATGGGGCACCAATTCGTCTGTTATTTGAAGTGGGACTTCGTTCAGATATCAATGAACTTAATATTGATGAAGTTTTAGCGGAAGAAAATCTTGCTACAGGACAGCATGTACATAAGAATCCAGATGGAACTTATTATTTTTACTCTAACCAGTGGGGAGATGGTAAAGGTGGTTCTGTGAATTACGATCAGCCATTTAGCCATTTGGTAACAGTTGCGCAGTTTGAACCATCTGTAGAAAATGAAAGATATTATTATATCGATGATACAGTCATTGCAACAGATGAGAAGGGCACTCCATATAAAGAAACAACAGCTCCTTCTGCAACAGGTGCAACTTATTATCGTGGTCATAGGTATTTTACTGGTGACGAAGATGATGCCAGCATGATGATAAAATACATTCCAATTGCTGTGGAAACCTTGGCAAATAATGCAAAGAGAGCAGAAGATGGTACATGGCATATAGAAGAAGGCACAGTGTTCCAGGATACAACAGAATTATTCAGAACGATCAAAGAAGGTAATCCTGCTAACCCAACAGGAACATTGGATTATTCGGATTATCCGATTGTTGTTCATCCGGATACAGAATCTTCTAAGTATAATGTATACGACTTCCTTGGCAATAATGGACGCTTAACGTTTGCTCCAGCGACAGGTATCAAACTTACAAAACTTGTGGATGCTACAGTGACTGACAAGAGTGTAAATTATACCTTTAATGTTACATTAGCAGACCCATCAGGAGCACCGGTTAGCGGGGAATATACATTTGTTGGTCCAGATGGTACCTATAGCACAATTGCTTTCAACGGCAATGGTGTCAGCGATGATATCTCTATCAAAGCCGACGAGACGGTATACATCACAGGCATTCCAGCTGGTACCGCATATACAATTGCAGAAAAAGATGCTAACAGTGATTATACGGTGGCGTCTGTTGTTGTTGATGGGGTGACAGAAAATGACAAGATCGCAACAGATACAATTACAGATAAAACATTAGATAACGTTGTATTTACGAATACTGAGCGACAGAAAGGTCAGTTGATTATCAGCAAAACAATCACCCACGATTTTGGCAGTGATTATGTGATTCCAGAAGGCAAAAAGTTTGATGTTACTGTGGAATTCAAAGATGCTCAGGGAGATGCTTTGGCTAATGGAACAACGCTGCAGACAACTGCGGGTGAACTGACAGTGCAAAACGGCAAAGTCACACTCCAGCTTGGTCACAATGAATCTGTTAAGATTACGGAACTAGATGAAGGTATTCAGTATGCAGTGTCTGAAACAAATATTCCAGCAGGATTCACGCTTACGACAGCAGAGGCTGATCTTAGTGGAACCATTGAGGCTGATACAGACACAGTTGTTGCATTGGTCAACAACTACAGACCAACTGGCAACCCTTCAACAACAGACATTGCTATCAATGTTACAAAAACAGTAGAAGATATCGATGGTAATTCTATTGGCTGGGGCGGTAAAGAATATAAGTTTGCTCTGCAGCAGTTGGTGAATGATACATGGATAACTGTTGAAGGCGCCGGGGCAAGTGGCATTGCAACAGAAGAGGATAATACATTTACACTTAAGATTCCTGAAAATTCATTGACACAAGTTGGAACATACTTATTCCGTGTCCATGAAGATGAAGCGAATCTTGGCGAAGGTATGGTAAGCGATACTGCTGTATACTTTGCAGTAATTGTTACAGATAACGATATGGACGGAAGTCTTGAAGTGGCATCCATTCAGGTGAATAATGAGGATGTTGCAGACAAGACAAATGTAGACCTTTCATTTACTAATACATACATTGTTACAGGTGGACTGGTTGTAGATATTCCAATCAAGAAGACGATTGTGAATGAAACAGGTGTAAGTGTTCTGCCAGAAGGCTTTGAATTCCAGCTGTATGAACAGGGAACAAACGGAGTTTATGATCAGGAAGTAAGTGGTGCAAATGCTGTATCCAACGCTAATGGCGATGGAACAATCTTCTTATCATACACAAGTGAATGGTTTGCAGAACAGCCAAAAAATGATGAAGGCCATGTAGAACTTACATATGAACTTCGTGAAAAAGCAGGAGTGAATAACAATATCTCCTACAGCGAAGCTTGTTACGTTGTTTGTGTAGAAATAGGAATTGCGGATAATACACTGGTGTTAGAAGGACGTTCTATTTCTCTTAAAAATGCAGATGGAACAACAGGTGCTTCTGTAAACACAGCTGCATTTGAAAATGAATATATATTAACAGGTGCTGTGGAATTTGAAGAAACAGTAGACGCAACAAAGAAAATCTCTGGTGACAGAACAGAACTTACAGAAACAGATGTGTTTGAGTTTGAACTCTATGAAACAGATTCTTCATTTAACACATCTAATCTGATTCCAATTCAGACGGCAGAGAATACTTTGGACGGAACCATTGATTTTGCAACTGTTGAGTACTCAAAAACAGGTACACATTACTATGTGATTGCTGAAAAACAGTACAAAGAAAATGGTATTACTTCTGATTCATCTTATTACCATGTTACAGTGGTTGTAACTGCAGATGAAGAAAATGGAACACTGGTTGCAGCTAAGTCAATTGTAAAAGTAGGCGCTGAGGCAGGCACGGTAAATGATGTAGTGTTTAATAATGTATATGATACAGTTCCTGCAAAATATGCAATCAGTGGTGATAAAGATCTAACCGGCAAAGAACTGACTCGTGGTCTTTTCACATTTACGCTCTCTGAAGTGACTGTTGAAGATGGAAAAGAAGTAACAAATGAAATTTCAACAGCTGTGAATGCTGCTAATTCAGGTGCATTTACTTTCCCAGAGATTGCGTACACAAGTGTTGGCGATTATCACTATATTGTTTCTGAAGTGGTTGATAATGCGAAAGGCTATACATATGATGACAGCATCTTTGAAGTAACCATAACTGTTACAGACGATGGCAAGGGGCAGTTGGTTGCTGAAATGACTAGTGTTAGAGAGATTGATGGTTCAGATGTAGAAGGCACGGATGCAACAATTAAGTTTGTGAATGCTTATGACCCAGATGATGCAACAATCTCTTTGAAAGCAAAAAAATTATTAGACAATCGTACATTAGAAGCCGGAGAATTCAAGTTCAACCTTTACGAAGCAGATGAGAATTTTGCTATTACAAATAATACAGCAGTGGCTTCAGGAACAAACGAGGCTTCAGGAGAAATTCGTTTTAACTCCTTTACAATTGGTGAAACAGGAACTTTCTACTACGTAGCCAAAGAAGATGCTTCTGACCCACTGAAAAATGTGGTGTATGATGCAAAAGAATATCAGATTACCGTTGTAGTATATGATGTGGGTGGCGCGTTAAGTTCTCGCTTTACATATGCTGATGCAGGAAGTGCGATAGATGAGATTGTATTCTCTAATGCATATTTTGCTCCACAGACAGCGAAGCTGATGCTTCAGGCAGAAAAGACGTTAAATGGTCGAGATACAAAAGAAGAAGAGTTTTCTTTTGAACTTTACCAGACAGGTGCTGATTATGACGAAGAAGCACAGAACGCAGTATTGTTGCAGACAAAGTCAAATGATGCAAATAATATAGTGACATTTGAAACAATTCAATATGCTGTGGAACAGCTTACTGATGATAGTGCTACCTTCTACTATGTTGTAAAAGAAGATGTGCCTGAGACAAATCCATATGAGGGTGTAACTTATGATACAACAGAACATCAGATTAAAGTTGTTGTAACAGACGACGGATCAGGTTTCTTAAAACAGGAAGTTACAGTAAATGGTGAATCTGTCGTTGCAAATGAAAACGTTGTTGTATTTGGAACAGATGTAGAAGAACTTTCTTTTGTTAATAATTATGCACATTCAACTGCAACATTAACATTAGGTGGGAACAAACAGTTGAATGATAAGAATCTGCAAGCAGATGATTTTTCATTTGTTCTTTATCAGGCTGCAGATGATACCTATGATACAGCAAATGCTGTAGAACTGGACCGTCAGACCAATAAAGCAGATAAAACATTTACTTTTGAAACAATCACAATCAGTCAGCCAGACACTTACTATTATGTAGTTGCAGAAGTGAATGAAGGTGACAGCAAGGTCGACTATGATGAAAAAGCATACAACATAAAAGTTGTTGCCGAAGATGATGGCAAAGGAATCTTAACCCTTGATGTTTACTATGAAGGAAAACAGCTGACCGATAAGACCCAGGCTGAAGTTGCAGATTTGAACTTTACAAATACATACAACCCAGATGATACAGTTGTAAATCTTGGTGGTGAGAAAATCTTCTCTGGAAGAGATATTGTTGTCGGTGAATTTACATTCATTCTTTCTCAGGTTACAACAGAAGATGGAAATGAAGTAAAGACAGAGATCGACAGAGCATCCAATGATAGCGATAACGAATTTGCATTTGATTCACTGGTATTTGATAAAGTTGGAACATACGAATATGTGGTTGAAGAAGACATTCCTACAGATACAAAGGGAGTTTCTTACGATTCGACTGTTTACAAAGTGAAAGTGGATGTTACAAATGATGGTTCAGGGGCGCTTAGTCAGAAGGTATACGTAGATGGCCGTCAGGTATCAGACGATGCAGAAGCTACAATTACTGGATTTAATTTCAGCAATTCCTATTCTGCGGTTCTGCCAGATGGTGCTGGTCTTGAGCTTTCAGCAGAAAAAACAATGACAGGTGACAGGGATACTGTAGTGGAAGGTGAGTTTGCATTCATCCTTTCAGAAGTAACCATTGAAAATGGTCAGGAAGTAGTAACTGAAATTGAAACTGCAGAAAATGATGCGGATGGAATCGTTACTTTTGCTAAGATTGCTGATTACACAGAACCTGGTATATATACTTACATCGTGGAAGAGCTTCCTGGTGATGCAGTGGGTATCACATATGATGGTACAGTTTACCAGGTGAAGGTAGAAGTAACAGATGACGGTGAAGGCAATCTGGTTGTAGGAACGCCTGTAATTACAGCCAATGGTGCTTCTGCAAGTGAAATTGTCTTTGAAAACGTATACACAGAACCAGAACCAATTCAGGTCGTATTTAATGTTACAAAACTTCTTGAAAATAAAACAGAAGAAGAAATTGGTCTGGATGGTTTTGAGTTTAGACTTACAAGTGGATTAAATCTATTGGCAACTGCAGAATCTGATGAAAACGGCAAAGCAGAATTCGCAGTTTCATACACGGTAGATGATATCGGTGAGACTTATGTTTACAAGATCAGTGAAGTTCGTACTGGTATAAAAGGTATGAGATACGATACTGCTAAAATAGACGTGCTGGTTTCTATCTCATATGAAAACGGTGTGCTGGTGGCTTCTGTAACGCAGGATGGACAGTCTGTAGATCAGGCAAATGTACAGTTTACAAACGTATACTTTGGAGAAGAAATCAGTCCTGTAACTGGTCAGCCATATCAGCCATTCAGATGGGTGCTTTTGTTTGCAGCTGCAGCTGTGTGCTGCGGAATTACAGCGGTAACTTTCAAAAGAAGAGCATAGACAAAAGTAATATTAAGAATTACAAAAAATGATTAAGAAAATCACAAGATATTTTTATGAAAAAGTTTTAGTGACAACTTAGCATAATTTAAAATCCCCTCGGTATGATATTAGCAATATGCGACTAGTATTATACAGGAGGGGATTTTTATGTTAAATACAGTTGTTACGATTGTAGAGGCTATTATATTTGCGGCTTTGATTATCTGTTTTTCTTATCAGGCCATTTTCTTTTTTAGCTGCCATGTGAAAAATAGAAAAGAAAAACGAAAGAATTTAATTGAAGAAACAAAAGATCTCCCAGTGATCTTGGAGGAAAAGCACAGATATGGAGTTTTGATAGCTGCTCGAAATGAAGAAAATGTTATTGGAAATCTGGTGCAGAGTATACATGTGCAGACATATGATTCTGATCTTGTTACTGTTTTTGTTGTGGCCGACAACTGTACCGACAGCACTGCAGATAAGGCCAGAGAAGCTGGCGCCACTGTGTTTGAAAGATTTAACAACGTACAGGTTGGAAAGGGATATGCGCTGAAATACCTTTTGGATAAACTGATGGCTCGAGCGGATTGGGCTAAATATGACGGGTTCTTTATTTTTGATGCTGATAATCTGCTAGAACCGGATTACATAGAGGAGATGAATCACACATTCAACCAGGGATATCCGGTGGTTACAAGTTATCGGAACAGCACGAATTTTGGTGAAAATTGGATTTCTTCCGGATATGCAATCTGGTTTCTTCACGAAGCTCAATGGCTGAACAAGGGGCGAATGGCAGTGGGGTCTTCTTGCATGGTTCAGGGAACTGGGTATGTTGTAGCTAGAGAACTGTTAGAAAGGAATGACGGATGGCGTTTTTTCTGCCTGACAGAGGACATTGAATTTACAGCAGACTGTATTATTAATGATATAAAGATTGGCTATTGTGAGAAGGCAATGTTTTATGATGAACAGCCTACTAGATTCAAGGATTCTTGGAATCAGAGACTTCGCTGGATCAAAGGATATTTTCAGGTGTTTGACAAATATAAAAACAAGTTGCTCAGAGGCGTGTTTCAGAAGAAATCCCTGTCCTGCTATGATGTTCTGATGGCGCAGCTTCCTGCTTTTGTAGTAACAGCGATCGCATCAGTTGCAAGTATAGTGATCTTAGTAATCGGGCTTGCTACTGCACAGGATATTTCTTATGCAGTTTATACCATTATAGAGTTTCTTATAAAAATATACGCGGCCATGTTTTGCTTAGGAATTTATACAGTTGTAACGGAGTGGAAACATATTCATGTACCAACAGCAAAGAAGATAGGTTATCTTTTTACATTTCCAATCTATATGTATACCTATGTGCCGATTTCCTTTGCAGCCCTTAAGAAAAAGGTTGAATGGAAACCGATTGCTCATAAATCTGCGGATTTTGACAATATAAAAAAAGGGGCATATGGGAAAAATAATTGTTCTGGGAAAAATAATTGTAGCAAATATCTTTTAAATCTTATGAAATAATAAAAACACAAAATTATGGTATCTTTTATGCTGTTAAGATGTTAAAATGAAATACGTTAAGTAGAGATTTTGTCATTACATAATTTTGTACAAGTAGAGATAAAATACAAAGGAACGTAAGGAGAAGTTTTTAACATGAGAAGAAGAAGACAGCGTCGCAAAAGAGCGATAATGGCTATTTGCTTTTTCCTGATTGTAATTGCAGTGATTCTATGTGCAACAGTTGCATTGAAGAGCTGTGATGGAAAACCAGGAGGAGCTGACAAACAGCAGGAATCTGACAAAAAGCCAGGAAAAGATAAGGACAAAGATAAGAATCAGGATTCTGCAAAAGAAGAGGCAGCAGCTCAGGCAGCAGCGGAGAGACAGGAAAAGATCGACGAAGCAGATTTTATGGCAATGCAGTATGATTATGACGGTGCTATGGAATTGCTTAAGAGCGTTGAAGGATACGCAGAAGATACAGAACTTCAGGGAAAAGTTGCTGAATATGAAGCTACCAAAGCAAGCTGTGTACCTGTAAATATCGAAGAAGTAACACATATTTTCTATCATTCATTGGTAGTTGATCCAGAGAGAGCTTTTGGCAATCAGGCCAATGACAATCAGTGTATTGGTAATAATCAGTGGATGACTACAATTCCTGAGTTTAACGCTATCACACAGGAAATGTACGACAGAGGATATGTACTGGTTAGCATTCATGATCTCTATGAAGAGACAACAGATGCCAACGGCAATACTGTTTATGAACCAGCTACAATCATGCTTCCAGAAGGTAAGAAAGCATTCGTTCTTTCTCTTGATGATTTAAGTTATTATCACAGCTATGACAATTATGGATATGCAGCAAGACTGATCATCGATGAAAATGGCGATGTAATGAATGAATATTACGATGCTGAGGGCAATCTTCACATCGGTGCATACGACTGTGTACCATTGTTGGATCAGTTCGTGGAAGAACATCCAGATGCAGCTTATCGAGGAGCTAAGGGTATCATTGCTCTTACAGGTTACAATGGTGTTCTTGGATATCGTACAGACGAATCCTATTCAGAAGGACACAAATATTGTGACAGACATATGAAGGCATGGATGGATGCGCATCCTGACTTTACAATCGAGTCTGAACGAGCAGCGGCAAAAGAAGTTGCTGATGCAATGAAAGCTAACGGTTGGGAATTCGCCAGCCATACATGGGGTCACCTTCGTGTAGGCCAGAGTTCTCTGGAACGTTTGGTAGCAGACAATGAAAGATGGCAGAGCAACGTTGTTCCTGTTGTTGGAGAGACTGACTGTATTATCTTTGCTCACGGTGAAGATCTTTCCGACTGGGGAGATTATGATACATCTGGTGATAAATACAAGTACTTTAGAAGCCAGGGCTTTAACATCTTCTGTAACGTAGATGCTACAAAGTATGCAGTATGGTTTGATGATGACTATATGAGAATGGGTCGTCGTAACCTTGATGGATACAGAATTTATTACAATGCTATCGGCGAACAGAACAATGTTTCTGATCTGTTTAATGCAAGTGATATTCTTGATCCAGAGAGACCACCGGTACCACCATTGTAAAAAGTAAATAATTAGAATTTAAGCTTCTGAGATTGTTGTAGATCTGCAAAGATTTGCCACAATTTCAGAAGCTTTTTTGTATGAAAATAAATACAATAGGATTTTAAGAATGTGAAAAAAATGTTTGCAAGATATTGCAATTTACTATAAAATTTCATGTAGGGAGTTAATAATTTTGAAATATTTTCGAAACAAATGTTAAATGTTAAAAAAGAAACTTCAGGAGCGAAAATTGACTCGTTTGAATAGATATACTAATTTGAAAAAATATGTTTTTGCAGTTTCTGTAATTTGGGCATTTGGATTCTTCATGGGAAGTGCGTTATCCGTAAATGCCATTCAGGAAGAGCTGACTCCAGTGATTTCTTTAAACAGTGCTGTGTTAAATGAAACGGAAGTAATCTCTGGTGAGACGAGCTTTCAGGTAGAATCTGAATCTCAAATAGATCTTTCTGATTGCATTCTGATGACCAGAGCGGAGAATTTAATCTACAACGGGCAGAAACACAAGCCTCCAGTGGCGGTAACATATCAGTCTGAGAGTAGAGAACAGCGGATTGCTTTGCTGGAAGGCACAGATTTTCTTGTAGAATATCATGACAACGTTAATGCCGGGACAGCAACTGTAAAAGTTATTGGGACAGGAAGTTATACAGGAACACTGGAAACATCTTTTGTGATTGGGGCAATTGATATTAGTCTGTGTGAAAACAGAATGTCCAAGACGACTTTTTATTACAATGGAAAGGCCCAAAAGCCAGGAGTTGCTGTTACATACAAGGGAATGCCT
>JAZQSD010000108.1:0-5449 GCA_045629925.1 Eubacterium sp. | reverse complement strand
CATGATTCATCTGAATCCTTTTACCATATCCATGTATGGACAGGAAGCTGAGGTAAATTATATTGTAGCGGTTGCTACAGATGAGAATTACCGGATGCAGGGGTATATGCGTCAGCTGATGGAACAGGCTTTTCATAATCTCTATGAGGATGGTCAGCCATTTGCATTTTTAACGCCAGCGAATCCAGATTATTACTATTCCTGCGGATTTGAGTACTGGGAGAGCCAGATTCAGCTTCTTCAGGACCAGGATGGACTTTGGACAGGCAGACAGCGTATTGATGCAGCTGTAGCTGGTGACTGCAAGCATATGGCAGATTTTTCTAATCAGATTTTGGCTGAGCAGTTTGATCTGTATGTGAAGAAAGATGAAGCTTATTATCAGAGACTTATTAAGGAGCAGGAGTGCGATGGTGGTCACCTGATGCTTCTTCGTGAATGGAATGAAGCGGACGGATTAGAGAAAGCGGCCGAGGATGAGATGGTACACTGTTTTGGAGAAGAAGCGGTGGAAGCACAGGTTGGCGGAATTTTCTGCTTGAATAAGGGACATGGTTTTTATATTAGAGAGCCAATCATGAGAAGAGGATGCAGCGAGCATGTACAGCCAATTATGATGGGCAGAATTATTGATTTTGAAAGTTTCTGTGGCATGTTAAGGAGCGAAACACCAATCTCCATGGATGTAAGAGTCAGAGATACCATGATTCCAGAAAATGAGGGCTGTTATCATATCAGTGTGAATAAGGATGGCGGCTGTGCAAAACGAACCTATGGATTTGAACCGGAATTGTCTATGGACATTGCGGAATTGGGCCAGCTTTTCTTTGATAAGATGAGAATATACATTAACGAGATTGTATAAAGATAAAATAATTATTTAGATGAATGGAAGTGATGATACATGAAGGACTTTAGAGAAATAGTAGCAAAATTCCAGATTGATGATGAGTATGTAGATGCAAGACCATTGGGGAATGGAGCAATTCATCATACACATGAAATCATCTGCAAAGAACATCATTATGTTTTGCAGGAGATGAACCGTTATGTGTTCAGACATCCAGCTGATGTAATGCACAACATTTTTCTTGTGACAGATTATATCAGAGAGATGGTTGCTGCAGAGGGTGGCGATGTGGATCGAGCTACATTACAGTTTATCCGCACAAAGGAAGGGTACCCTCTTCTTCAGACGGAGGATAAGTCTTTTTACAGAATGTATCGCATGATTCAGGGTGTAGAAGCCATGGAGCAGATGAAGTCTATGGAATGTGCAGAACACGCGGCGGCAGCTTACGGGCTGTTTCAGAAGCGCCTGAATGATTTTGATAGTTCACTTCTTTCTGAGACAATTCCAAGATATCATGATACAAAGTATCAGTTGAGATTGTTGTTGAATGCGGTAAGAGCAGACGTGTGTGGACGTGCGAATGCTTGTCAGCAGCAGATTATGTTTGTTATGGATCGCTCCGAAAAACTTGGAATCATTGAAGAGGAGCTTCGTGCAGGACTGATTCCTGAACGTGTTACCCATAACGACACAAAGTGCTCTAATGTACTGATGGAAAAAGACTCAAAGACAGCGGTATGCGTTATCGATCTGGATACAGTAATGGCAGGATCTGCACTGTACGATTACGGCGATGCGGTTCGTTCTGCTACATGCAAATGGGTTCCTGACGAAGGAGAAAATGTGGAAATGGACCTTGAAATCTTTGAGGCATACACAAAAGGTTATCTGTCTGAGATGAAAGAGTATCTGACCGACCGTGAAAAAGAGCTGATGGTTTATTCTGTGTGGCTTATGACTATGGAAAATGGTATCCGTTATCTGGCGGATTATCTTGGTGGAGATCTGATGTTCTCAAACTGGGAAAGTGATACTGCCAATAGAGATAAGGCGATGCAGCAGTTCTATCTGGTTCTTGATATTGAGGACAAGATGGAGCAGATGGAAGCCATCGTGAAAAAATATCTGGTTTAGGTTTTCGGTAAGATTAGACCAGGGGAACTAACAGTTGACAAAAACAGATTTTGTGCATAAACTAGTTAGAGTTAAAGATATAATTGTTAAAGGCTAAGAACGGGAAGAGTACGTTGCCAAGATGCATCAGAGAGTAGCTGTCATCGGCTGGAAGCAGCTTTGCAGAAGGGTTTCGGAAAGTGCGCCCGGGAGCTGACATGATGAAAAGTTTTTTGAAACTGATTAGTTGTGTACGGATTACACACGTTACGTGTCAGAGGGAAGGACATAAGTGTCCTTAAAAAGAGTGGAACCGCGGATTATTCGTCTCTTGTGAGATGAGTAGTCCGCTTTTTTTATAATTCTTTCAAAACGAAAAGGTGAATTCAATGGGATTTATTCAGTATGTGAGAGAAGAGATTGCCGTGATCAAAGAACGAGATCCGGCTATCAAATCAACAATGGAAGTTTTTTTGTACCCGGCATTTAAAGTAATGATCAGTTACAGACGGGCGCATAAGCTATATTTAAAAGGAAAATATTTCCGTGCCAGAAAGATCTCTCAGAGGGCAGCAAGAAGAACAGGCATTGAGATCCATCCGGGAGCGCAGATTGGAAAAGGCTTTTTCATCGACCACGGAAGTGGTGTTATTATTGGTGAAACAGCTATTATCGGCGATAACGTTACACTGTATCAGGGTGTAACTCTTGGGGGTACTGGTAAGGAGACGGGGAAACGACATCCTACCCTTGGGAATAATGTTATGGTCAGCGCAGGTGCTAAGATCATTGGTTCTTTTACGGTGGGAGATAACTCCAAGATCGGAGCCGGCGCAGTGGTAATCCGTGAGGTGCCGCCAAACTGTACGGTGGTAGGTGTTCCTGGTCGAATAGTGAAACGAGACAATGAAAAGGTGGAACATCCACAGGATGATCTGGACCAGGTAGGATTGCCAGACCCTGTTATGGAAGACATCACAACCTTACAGCGAGAAAATTCTGAACTTACTAATAGATTGCTGGATCTGGAACAGACAGTAAAACTTTTGGCGAAAGAGCTGGAGAGAAGATAGAGAAGGAGAACAACGAAAATGAAAATTTATAATACTTTAAGCAAACAGAAAGAAGAATTCATTCCATTAGAGGAAGGCAAAGTTAAAATGTATGTCTGCGGACCTACAGTTTACAATTACATCCATATCGGTAATGCACGTCCTATGATCGTGTTTGACACTGTGCGTAAATATTTGGAATACAAAGGATTTGACGTAAACTACGTTTCAAACTTTACAGACGTTGATGATAAGATTATCAAAAAAGCCATCGAAGAAGGAAGCACAGCTGAAGAAGTAGCACAGCGCTTCATTGCAGAGTGCAAAAAAGATATGGCGGATATGAATGTTAGCCCTGCTACAACACATCCTCTTGCAACACAGGAAATTGACGGCATGATCGAAATGATCGCAAACCTGATTGAAAAAGGATTTGCATATCCAACAGCAGATGGCACTGTTTATTTCCGTACACGTAAGTTTGCTGAATATGGCAAGCTTTCCCACAAAAACCTGGATGATCTTCAGGCGGGACACCGTGACATCAAAGTTACAGGTGAATTAAAAGAAGATGCCCTTGATTTCGTTCTCTGGAAACCTAAAAAAGACGGTGAACCATACTGGGTATCTCCATGGTGCGACGGCCGTCCAGGATGGCATATTGAATGTTCTGTAATGTCCAAGAAATACCTTGGTGATCAGATCGATATCCATGCAGGCGGCGAAGATCTTGTTTTCCCACATCATGAAAATGAGATCGCACAGAGTGAAGCTGCAAATGGTGTGGAATTCTCTAAATACTGGATGCACAATGCATTTTTAAATATTGATAATAAGAAAATGTCCAAATCTGCAGGAAACTTCTTTACTGTACGTGAGATTGGTGAAAAATACGATCTTCAGGTACTTCGTTTCTTCATGCTTTCTGCTCACTACAGAAGCCCATTAAACTTCAGCGCTGATCTGATGGAAGCTGCAAAAAATGGTCTGGAACGTATCGTGACAGCAGCAGAGAATCTGAAACGTTTGGCAGGAATGGCTGCAGGAGAAATGACAGATGCAGAAAAAGAACTTTTTGCACAGACAGATGCTTATGTAGAAAAATACGATGCAGCAATGGACGATGACTTTAATACAGCTGATGCCATTGCAGCAATTTTTGAATATGTAAAATTTGCAAACACAAATGCAGCAGCTGAAAACAGCAAAGCATATCTGGATGCAATGTATGATCGCTTGAAACTTCTCTGCGATGTAATGGGAATCATTATTGAGAAGGAAGCAGAAGTTCTTGATGAAGAGATTGAAGCCCTCATCGAAGAACGTCAGGCTGCAAGAAAGAATAAAGATTTTAAACGTGCTGATGAGATCCGTGATCAGCTTGCGGCGATGGGCATTGTATTAAAAGATACAAGAGAAGGTGTAACATGGAAAAGAGCTTAGATAAAAGCTTAGAGACGAAATTAGAGGCGAAAGAAAACGTTGATTCTGCCATGAAAATAGATTCCTATATCCGTCAGTGTTTTGGAATCCATGATGTGGATATCCGCACATATTCTCCACTGACATTGGCGTATATCGGTGACGGGATTTATGATTTGATCATAAGAACCATGATCGTTGGCCGAGGCAATACAAAAGCAAGCCAGCTTCACAATCATACCAGCCATTTGGTAAAAGCTCATTCTCAGTCCGTGATGGTAGAGTATCTTCTGCCTTTGATGACAGAGGAAGAAGTGGCTGTGTATAAAAGAGGCAGAAATGCAAAGTCACCTACGATGGCAAAGAATGCAACTATGAGTGATTACCGCAGAGCCACAGGCTTTGAGGCACTGATGGGGTACCTGTATCTGTCAGACCGATTTGAACGAATTATGGAATTGGTGAAAGTTGGTCTTGAAGGATTGAAGAAGGAGGAAATATGCAGTTCGAAGAATTAACTATTGAGGGACGTAATGCAGTGTTGGAAGCATTCCGTTCTGGAAAAACTATAGATAAACTGTTTGTGCTGGATGGCTGTCAGGATGGACCAATCAAGACCATCACTCGTGAAGCTAGAAAGTACGATACGATTATTCAGTATGTAACCAAAGAACGTTTGGATCAGCTTTCTGAGACAAAGAAACATCAGGGTGTTATCGCCAAGGCTGCGGCATACGAATACTCTACCGTAGAAGATATTTTAAGAAATGCCGAAGAAAAAGGGGAACCACCATTTATCATTTTTTTGGATGGTATTGAAGACCCACACAACTTATGCGCCATCATGAGAACAGCTAATCTGGCTGGTGCTCACGGCGTTATTATTCCAAAACGCCGTGCAGTTGGGCTCACTGCGATTGTTGCAAAAACATCTGCAGGTGCATTAAACTACACTCCTGTAGCAAAGGTAACCAACCTTTCTGCAACAATGAAAGAATTGAAAGACAAA
>JAZQSD010000107.1:0-17407 GCA_045629925.1 Eubacterium sp. | reverse complement strand
TAATTCTTATTCTGCTGGTGGAATGAGTTCATCAGCAATTGCGCCAAGTTCAGCTTCAGAACCTGGATACTGATATACTGCAAACATATGCATTACTTCAGAACCGCGGTTAACTGTACCATGATCAAGGTTTGCTGGAATGTGAACCATATCGCCTGCGTTCATGATTTCAGAAATTCTTGTTCCATCTTCAAGGATGATGTACTGTTCGCAGTTTGCACCGTCGATAGCGTATAAGATTTCATCTGCGCCATCATGATGATGTGTGCTGTGTCCAGAACCTGGAAGCAGTGTAACGATACCTGCTGTCATGTTATTTGTACCTGTGATACGTGGTTCAGACATCCACTGAAGTGTACCCCATTCAAATTTCTGTGTTTCAACATCTTTTACGTTACAAAAGAATTCTTTACCTGTATATTTTTTTCCGATCATTTTATGATTCTCCTTTTTTTGCGACTAATTAGAACATTGCCCATTCTGGGATTTCGATGATTTCTCCGCCTCTCATGCAAGATTCGTGAGCGAGAATACCAGCTACGTTCCAGTTTGCAGAAACTTTAGCAGAGATGTGTGGTTTTCTGCCTTCAAGACAAGATTCTACGAACTCTTTGATAAGGTGTGGATGAGATCCGCCATGTCCATCACCCTGGATGAAGGATACGTGCTGATCATCGATAATCTGGTTCTTTAAGCAGAAGTGAGCGATATCTTCTGGAAGCATATCATCTGTATCTGGAACCTGAATACGTTCTGCATCTTCGTAACCTGTAAAGATAACTGGGCCTTCGCCTGCGCACTGTTCCCATTCAAAGGACATCTTGTCGCCGTAGAAGTCAAAACTTTCACGATACTGACGAATTGTATCAAATAATGTTCTTGTTACTTCACCATGGATATCTGTATCAGCAAATTCTAACTGAATAGATTCAGCTGCAAATGGAGATCCGTAGCGGGATGCATAATCATCATTGATCTTACCAGAACCGATACCTCTTACTCTCTTAACTGGTTTACGAATAATTTCAGAAAGTGGAGCTACAGCATGTGTTGGATACCAGAATGGAGGAAGTCCATACCAGTATTCTGGCCAACCTGGAAGAGACATGTTCTGCTGGTGAGAACCTCTCATGAACTGGAGACGGCCAATCTTGCCTTCATCATATAATTTTTTGAAGTATAAGAATTCACGTGTATAAACTGCTGTTTCCATGAACATGTAGTTCTTGCCGGATTCTTCTTCTGCATCAACGATAGCTTTACATTCTTCTAATGTCATACCCATTGGAGTTGTAGAAGCTACATGTTTGCCAGCTTTAAGTGCTTTAATTGCAAACTGTGCGTGAGAGAAAAGGTCTGTATTGATGTGAACTGC
This sequence comes from Eubacterium sp., assembly GCA_045629925.1. Classification (GTDB taxonomy): domain Bacteria; phylum Bacillota; class Clostridia; order Lachnospirales; family Lachnospiraceae; genus Brotonthovivens. Next base: position 16,032 of record JAZQSD010000107.1, on the reverse strand, counting down.
ATCGATTTCTGGATCTTTCAGCATTTCATCAAAATCTGTATATCTCTTTGGAACGTTATGTTCATCTGCAAACTTGTTAAGTTCTTCTTCATTACGACGGCATACAGCGATACATTCTGCTTTGCTGTATTCCTGATAAATTGGTACGAATTCGCCACCAAAACCAAGGCCAACAACCGCTACTCTTAATTTGTCCATATTTAATACCTTCTTTCTTATTTTTATATAAAGTCCATCCTGACTTTTAGTTCATCATTTACTATCTACTGTTCTTTTCACGAACATATACGATCAGCATGATTAATAAGATAATACCGGATCCAAGATACTTACCAGCGTCACCAAGACCTAATGCTACGAACAGGTTTGTAAGAGCCTGTAAGATAACTGCACCAAGGATAACACCGATGTAGTTCTTGTTACCACCGTTGATATTTAAACCACCAATAACTACTGCTGCGATACATGGCATTACGTATGTAGAACCCATATCTTTAAATGCCTGACCCATGTTACCAAACAGAACTAAGCCCATTACTGCTGCAATGATAGAACATGCAATGAAGGCACCCATTCTTACGGCATTTACACGTACACCAGAAAGGTGTGCCGCTGTAGCATTGGAACCACATGCAGTAAGCTTGTAACCAATCTTTGTCTTGTACATCAGAATCATTACAATTACTGCCACAATAATCAAAATAAACAAGTTGTTTGGTATGCCCGCAGTGTTTTTCGCAATAGCAATCTGCAATGCAGGGTTCGGTGTACCAGAAAGAGGGTTTCTAGCAGAATAGAAGTCTACTACACCCTGAAGGATCTGTTGCACCGCCATAGTAACAACCAGCGACGGCAATTTTGCATAAACGGAAAAGAAACCGTTAATCAAACCAACAACAATACCTATGATAAGTGCCACAATCAATGCTTTCCAGAAGTTACCATTTTCACCCATGATAATACTACAAGTAAGACAAGTTACCAATGTAGCTGTGTAACCTACAGAAAGGTCGATATAACCGCCTGCTGCGATAATCAGCATCTGACCCAAACCAAAAGCTGCAATAAAGAATGCAAACTTTAATGTAGCAAGAGGGGAAGCAAAATGACCGCCAGTCAAAATGTTACCAACAATAAATAACGCAATGATCAAAATGATACACAATTCAATTTTGGAATTTGCTTTAACAAATTTCTTTGCATCCATTATTCTTCCACCTCCTTCTTATTTTTCTGTTTCTTGATAACTGCAATAATACTAGATGCAGAAATCGCAACAAGAAGGATCAAACCACTTACAATTGTCTGGTAATCTGTACTGATTCCAGAGAAGAAAATAATCTTAGAAACAAGATTGATGATGGCTGTACCTGCAATGGCAATAAATACGTTACCAGAACCACCAGCAAGCGCAATACCACCAACTGCCGCTGCCGCAATTGCTTCCAGAGTATATGGATCACCTACTCGAGCAGAACCAGACTGATTCTGTCCAACTAAGAACAATGCTGCAAACATAATAAATAATGCATTTAATAAGTATGCTTTAATCTGAATCATCGCTGTGTTGATACCGCTAGAGTAAGCAACGTTTCTGTTAGAACCAACCGCATAAATATAACGTCCTGTTTTGGAACGATATACAAAGTACCAGATTACAACTGCTGCGATAATCAGCAATGCACCTGTTGGTACATATTCACCGAACTTAGCTAATGCTGCTGGTGCATTGTCCCAGGAGCTAAAGCGATAGAACAGACGCATCCAGTTTACACATTCTCCACCTGGTGTTGGCATGATTACAAGAGCTGCACCAAGCCAAATATAAGATGTGGCAAAGGTTGCAATCAGTGGTGGCAACTTGAACACACCAACGGATACACCGTTTAACACACCAATGACAACAACAAAAATCGCACATACAATAAGTGCTGTAACACCAGTTGCCGGATCATCTGCTTTCATGATACGAGCCATAAGACATACCATGAAGGAGAAAGAAGCACCTGCTGACATATCAAGACCGCCTGCAATAATTACAATTGCCTGTCCCATTGTTAACAGGATTAATGGTGTCCATGAAATAATTGTATTTCTCAATGTTGATGGCTGCCAGAAGTTACCCTGAATAACTGTAGTAATAATCAACAGCGCTGCAAAAATCAACAGAGTGATAAATCCCTGTGTTTTAAAGAACGCAGGTATGTTTTTAGTTTTTCCCATATCAAGCGCCCTCCTCTTCTGTCTGACCACCACGCATTGTCAATTCAACCAATGCTACGTCAGTGATTTCTTCTTCTTTCAGTTCACCAACAAACTTACCTTCGTACATAACAAGAACTCTATCACAGTTTTCGATAAGCTCTTCGTTATCAGATGCATAAAGAAGAACTGCTATACCCTGTTCATCCGCTAACTTCTGTACGAATGTATAAAGATCTTTCTTAGCACCAACGTCTACACCTTTACATGGGTCAGAAAGAATCAATAATTTCATATCTACACTAAGCCATTTACTTACTACAACTTTCTGTGCATTACCACCGGAAAGACCAGATACAAGGTCTGTCATTTCGTTGTACTTTGTAGAAAGTAATGTCTGCGCATCTACACATTCTTTTTTATAACGTTTTTCTGGAATAAAGAATGGTTCGCGTTTTAAAGCAGCCTTTGGAAGAATTGTATTCTCATAAATAGACTTATCCATAAGAAGACCTTCCAGCTGACGATCACCAGGAACTAGAAGAATTCCCTGCTCAATAGCTGTGTTTGGCAACTTAATACGAGCTGGTTTTCCGTTTAGTGTAGCGCTCTCGCACTTAATATCATTATAATTACCTGCTATTGCCAGCAACAGTTCTTCCTGTCCCTGACCAGAAAGGCCACCGATACCAAGCACTTCGCCCTTACGAATGTTGAAGCTGACATTTTTAATCTTATTTCCGTAACGAAGCCCTTTCACTTCCAGAACATTTTCATCTGGCAGAGCTTTATACTCACGTTTTTCAGATACTTTTTTATTTTCATCTCCGGTGATACATTTAATAATGTAATCGGAATCCTTTTCGTCTTTTTCAAAATCAAGCCTTCCGGCAACTTCACCATCTTTGAAAATGATGACATCATCACACATTTCCATAACTTCCCACATACGATGAGAAGTGAAAACCATACCTACCCCACGTTCTGCAAGAACTTTCATATAGGAAAACAGTGCCTTAACCTGAGACTGCTCTAAAGCAGCTGTTGGTTCGTCCAGAATAAGCATCTTTGGCTTCTGGGAAATCGCTTTTGTAATCTCAACAATCTGCATTTCCGCTGGTGAAAGTTCTGAAACTTTTCTATTATAGTCGAATCCTGGCATAAACTCGTCAAGAATCTCTTTTGTAATACGTTTTGCTTCCTTATCATCAAGGAAACAGCCTTTCTTTGTCTCAAAGCCCATAACTACATTCTGCCATACAGTTAAATCAGGCAACAGAGAAAGGTTCTGGAAAGCCATTGAAATACCTGCACGTTTGGCTTCCATTGGGTTCTTGAAGTCAACTTCTTCACCCATATAAGTCATAGTGCCGCCATTTTTACGATATACACCTGTAATACATTTGTTGATAGTACTCTTACCAGAACCGTTAGCACCTAACAGACCTGTGATCTTACCTTCTCTGCACACAAGATTACCGTCTTTTAAAGCTGGAACACCATTGAATTTTTTCACAATATTTTTTGCTTCAAAAATTACTGACATATCTCTACCTTCCAAATCCGGAAATTAGGAATGGGCTTTACAGCCCATTCCCATTCATTGTTTATGTAATACTAGTTTCTGTTAATAACAAACTTGCTGTTTATTATTTGAAGCAAGCATCAGCTGCTTCCTGAGATAACCATTCATCTAAGCATTCTTCATCGCTAAGGTTCTGAACTTTTGCCCAGCCTTCTTCGAAGTTAGAATTTTTGTATGTTGTAGCTACTTTGTAGTAGTAAACATTGCCATCCTGAAGTACGCCATCAGCGAATGTCTTGCCCTGAGCAACGCCAAGAGCTAAACGAAGAGCTGTTACAGAGATTCCTGGAGGGTTTGGAGCAACTACACAGTCAAATTCTTTACCAGAATCTACGATTTCTTTCCATGCTGTAAAGAAAGCTTTTGTAGAGTCACCGTTCATTGCTTTTGGAAGGTAATCAGCATCTAAACAAGCCTGAAGGATACCATAACATTCAGAGTCCTGAGAGATAACAACGTCTGGTGTCATACCAGATGCTAAGAAGGAAGCCATAAGTGTTTTAGCTGTTGTGTTGTCCCAACCACCTGGCTGATTTGCAAGAAGTTCTACGTTTGCATATTCTGCAAGAGCATCGTCTGTAGCGCCGATACGTACAACGTCAGCTGGATGTCCATCAAGACCAGAGATTTCGATAGCTTTGCCTTCGCCGCCTACTAAGTCAAGAAGTTCTTTTGTTGGACCATAAGCATATGCATAGTGGTCAAGTGTTACGTTTAATACGCCTTTAGCTGTTACTGTAGCGTCAAATGCAACTGCTAATTTGCCTGCTGCAAGAGCATCTTCCATAGCTTCGTTAAGAGCTGTTGCATCGTTAGGGTTAACAAGGATTAAGTTAACTGCTGGATCATCGATAAAGTTACGGATGATTGTAGCCTGTTCGTTAGCATCACCGTTTGTTGTGTTGTGAACGATTTTGTAATCTTTAACAACGCCTGCTGCTACATATTCATCGAGAGCTGCTGTAAGGTTGTTGATACCCTGATCTCTCCAAGATGTACCTGAAGAACCTGTGGAAACACCTACTACGATGTCCTGACCTGTAAGGTCGATGTACTGAAGAGCACCTTCTTCAGTTGCTGCAGATGAAGCTTCTGGAGCTGCAGAAGATTCTGGAGCTGCAGAGGAACCTGCTGGAGCTTCTGCTGGAGCTTTTTCGCCACAACCAGCGAAACAGCCAATTGCCAATGCACATACAAGAATACCGGCTAATACTTTTCTAATTTTCATTTTTTCTTCTCCTTTCCTTTTCCATGTACATTACATGCGTCATTTAATATGATTTTGACGTGACTCTATTTTAACATATCGTGCATTATTTAAATATAAAATACTTGTTTTCTTTATGTCAATTTCTTGCCTTTTTGTTCGAATTTGTGCATTTTTTTGTGCACAAAGTGCTTTTATATGCAAAGTTTTTAATTACATGTTGGTTATTTTGTATTTTCACTCATGATTTTTCTTCGTTTTTTTGTGCAATCTTTGCTATAAAATAACCGGACGCAGCAAATTTGCTACGCCCGGCATTTGTTTTATTGTTTATTTTTTATTTCATCTGACGTTCTACGTCCATTGGATATCCTGTTGTAAGAACTCCATTTGCATTCATGAAGCACTTGTCATCGATCATGATACCAGCATTTGCACCATCAAGCATAGCGCCTCTGATGTTACGAACCATTCTGGAATCACCGATATTGCCAACAAGGAGACCTGCAGCAACAAGGCTGTCATATAATTTTGTATTAGGTTTTGTTTCGCCGTAGATTACTGTATCGCATGGGATTTCGTATTTGTTGAACTTGTTGTCCATAACAACTACTGCACCGTCTTTTACTTCCAGTAATGTTGTGCTTGTAAGCATTGTTACAGGGATCTTGATTGGGTTAGGATCTGCTGTTTCAAGACCAGCACCGTTGCCGCCTGCGAAACGTTTTAATAATACTTCGCGGTGAACGCGTTCTGTTTTGTCTGCCCATTCAAAAGCTTCTGTTACTAATGTAACTTTTTTGCCTCTTAATGCGATTGTTTCAGCTGTATCGATTGCGCCATAGTGGTTACCAATGATAACAACGTTATCACCAACTGGAGCTGGAGCTGGTTTGCCCTGTGCTGGCCAGTATTTACAACCTTTAGCCTGACATACTAAAACGTCTTCGTACTTGATACCTTTTTCTGCGCCTGGAACGTCAGGAATAACTGTTTCTGCACCAGTACCGCAAAGAACGATATCATATTCTCTTAATGTATCAATGCTAACTTCTGTGTAAAGGTTAACTTTGATTTCTAATTTTTCCATCTGCTGTCTTAACCAGTCGATGTACCATCTTGTTTTCTGTGCTTTAGGTGGAACTACACAGCAAGCACGGATTGCGCCACCAAGTTCGCCTTCTTTTTCGAAGATTGTACAGTCATGGCCACGAAGTGTTGCGATACGAGCAGCTTCCATACCAGCGATACCGCCACCAACGATAGCAACTTTAAGTGGATTGTCAACTTTTTCCATATGAAGGAATCTTGTATCGCCAATTGCTGGGTTAACAGCACAACGCATTTCCTGTTTTACATGGAGAGATTCAGACCAGCATCCCTGCAAGCAGCTGATACATTTTCTGATTTCTTCTACTTTGCCTGCTTTTGCTTTGTTTGCCCAATATGGATCAGCAAGAAGCTGTCTGGAGAAACCAACCATATCTACTTTGCCTTCTGCGATGATCTTATCACAGTATTCTGGACTTCTTAATGTGTGGCTTGTGATAACTGGAATGTTTACTGCATTTTTGATTGCTTCTGCAGCATATGTACACCAGCCTTCCTGATAGTACATTGGGTCCATTACGGATTCAGAGTTATCGAAAATACCAGCAGAAATATCTAATGCTGCAACACCTGCTGCTTCAAATGTTTTTGCAATCTTGATAGATTCTTCTAATCTTCTTCCGTCTTCTTTACATTCATCTGCACAGTAACGAACTAAGATAGGGAAGTCTTCACCACATTTACGTTTGATACCTGCAATGATTTCCAGTGGGAATCTCATACGGTTATCAAACTTGCCACCGAAACGGTCATTACGTGTATTTGTAGCTGGAGACATGAACTGAGCGATCATGTAACCGTGAGCTGCGTGAAGTTCTACTGCGTCAAAACCTGCTTCTTTTACTCGCCAAGCTGCTTCTGTGAATTCTTCGATTAATTCGTAGATTTCTTCTACTGTCATCGCACGAGCGATCTTGCCGTGACGTTTGTCACCAGCGTAAACAACTTCGTGTCCTGCAGAACCAGGAAGGTCAGAGATCATATCAGAACAAGAGATCTGGCCATGACGTGGATATGCTGCCTGACGGCCTGGATGCTGAATCTGAACTGCACATTTAGCGCCCTGTGCCTGCATTGCAGCTGCCAATCTGTGAAGACCTGGGATCATGTAGTCAGCGTCTGCACTTAAACATGTAACTGTTGGACGACCTGTTGCTGCGTTTGGTGTTGTAGCACCAACGATGATAAGACCGCAACCACCTTTAGCGATTTCTTCGTGGTATGCGATTACTCTTTCATTAACACCACCGTCTGGATCACCTGTACTGATGTCTGTTGGTACATGTACTACTCTGTTAGGTACTTTCATTTTGCCAATCATAATTGGCTGAAAAATATTATCAAATGCCATTTTTGTTTCCACCCTTTCGTGTTGTTATAGTTATTGCAAATTATTTAACTTCTTTCCAAGCTTCTGCTTTTGCAGATGCAACGATAGTTTCACAGATTACAAGTTCTCTTAAACCATCTTCAAATGTAGGGAATGTTACAGGAAGCCCCTTCTCCTTGCCGCCTTCACGGATATATGTGTAAAATTCTTTAAACAGATACTTAGATGTATCTGGGAAGCCTTCACAATGTCCGCCTGGGAATCCAATTACAGCCTGCGCTCCTGGATATACACGAGATGGATCTTTTAAGATCACTTCGTTGTTGGATTCACGTCTGCCGATCCACATTTCGTTTGGACGTTCTGTATCATATGCGATAGAACCTTTTGTTCCGCAGATTTCAAAGTAGATACGGTTCTTTCTTCCAGCGTACGCCTGGTTTACAGTAAAGTTACCATGAACTTTTCCGCCCATTTTAAAGAGAACAGATGCATAATCTTCTGTATTGATTGGAACATCCTGATAATCCTCTGGCTTCAGCATCATTCCTGCATAAGAAGCAACTGGTTTTAATGGTTTCTTTCTTGTTTCATGGAATGTAGCAAAATCCGCACAAACTTTTTCAATCTTCATGCCTGTCATGTATTCAACTGCATCGCACCAGTGAGAACCAATATCAGCAACCGCTCTGGATTCTCCTGAAAATTCTGGTTCCAGTCTCCAGCTGTAATCTGTTTCAAGCTGCAGCCAATCCTGTAAATAACTTCCGTTTACTGCAAAGATTTCTCCAAGATCTCCTCTTTCGATCATTTCTTTTACATGATGGATCAGTGGATAGTATCTTACATTGAAGTGAAGTCCGTTTACACCTTTTGCTGTTTTAGCCACTTCAACAAGATCTTTTGCCTGTTCAACTGTTAATGCTAAAGGTTTGTCGCAAAGAACATGCAGTCCTTTTTCTAATGCATATTTTGCAATATCATAATGGATATGGTTTGGTGCACAAATGTGGATAACCTCTACCAATCCGCTGTCGATCATTTCTTTCCAGTCACTAAAAGCGTGCTCTACGCCTAAAGTTTCTGCTTTTTCCTGTGCGCCTGCAACATCTGCAACAGCTACAACATCTGCCACTCCAAGTCTTCTGATGGCTTCAATATGTGCTGGCCCGATAAATCCAAGACCCACAACACCTACTTTTGTCTTTTCCATAGTCTTACTCCTTCTAAATATTGCCCTGGCTCCATTTTGTCAGGAACTCTGCCAGTTCTTCTGCACTTGCACTTCTTGCATTGCGAACATAGAACCCAGAGTTTCCGGTACCCAAAAGCAGTGATTCTTCTTCATCACATCCAAGCAGTAATCCGAACACATAGCCCGCATTAAAGTTATCGCCAGCCCCTGTTGTAAGAACAGGTTTTGCACAATAAGGGCCGTCCACCCAGAATGTTCCATTGTCACTTGCCACGCATGCACCTTCAACAGGATGTACAACCAGCTGAGCAACAGGAACGAACTTGCGGATATATTCAGCCAGTGCTGGCGCTTTCCACTCTCCAGCATCTTTGGCTCCATACAGCTCAGCAACTTCTACTGCTTCTTTATAATTTAACCCCAGAACCAATTTGAAATATTTTGTAAACTCTGTCAGTAATTCAAAGGCTTCCAGAATATCTTCTGGCTTACGTTTCTCTGGATCTGCCAGATCCACAAAAAGAATCTGGTTTTTATTGACCGGCTCCATACAAGGAATTACTTCTTTGAGAAAATGTTTCCACAAATCTGTCATATGGATAAGAAGTGTCCAGTTTTCAAAACCAATCAGGTCCGCTTCTTCAAAGAGCTGAATCAATTTTTCCAAACCAACTCCGCTGCAGATATTTTCCCAATTTACATCCTTTAATGGCTCCAGCTGGCTGCTGATGATCTTTCCATCTAAGAATTCGATGGCATCAGTGTTGCCTGGATCCGATACAGAAAAAATCTCATCACATCTTTTTAACCCAGCAAAAACCGGATTGATTCCGCCTTTTCCTAAAGCTCCGATATATGTCAATTTTGACCCTAAAGACAAGAGAGAATTTGCAAGGATTGGCCCGTTGCCACCAAGCTTTTTCTGAATTGGAACCATCTCCACATTCATACTTTTTCCAGCTGCGCGAACAATCTTCTCGCCGTAATCTTTCAGGTACTCTACACGCTCATAGTTGTCTGCGTCTAAACGTTTATCAACAACATAAACAACATTGTCTACAAAACCGTCAAAACCCATGACTACTTTCTGCTTGCTGATATCGGTAGTGTGAATTTTTTCAACCAGGTTGCAATAACGTTCATTATTCACCATACGCCGTTCCGCCTTTTAACGAATGTACTGTTTTAAGTAATCTCTAACTAACAGAATAGACTCTAAACGATCTTCTAAAGTATCTTCATACGCACGATCTTCGATTTCGATTACAAATGCGCCTTTGTACTTAACATCATTTAATGCGGACATTACTTTGCCCCATTCAATATCACCCTGGCCTGGAAGTTTTGGCTGATGATATTCAAGTGGAGATGCAAAAATGCCTGCTTTTTCGTACTTATCCTGATAGAACTTAGCATCTTTTACATGGATATGGAATAATTTGTCGCTGTAATCCCAAATTGGTTTTACATAGTTCATTCTCTGCCATACCAAGTGAGATGGGTCGTAGTTCAGACCAAAGTAATCGCTAGGAATCTTTTCGAACATAATGTCCCAGAATTTTGGACTGCATGCAAGGTTGTCGCCACATGGCCATTCATCCCAGAAGTACATTGGGCAGTTTTCGATACCGATTCTTACCTTTTTCTCTTCTGCATGACGGATTAATTCTGGCCAAACAGACATGAAGTCTTCCATGTTCTGTTCCATGTTTGCTAATCTGTTTCTTCCGATGAAAGTGTTAACCTGATATACTTCTAATTTTTCAGCAGCATCGATCAGTTCATGAAGATGTTCAATTGCAACTGCACGTTTTTCAAGATCTGCGATCAATGGGTTTGGATAATATCCGATACCGCTGATCTCAACGCCTTTATCTGCACAGTATTTCTTAATATATTCAACCTTTGCATCATCCAATTCATCTGTATTGATATGTGTAACGCCTGCATATCTTCTTGTTGCCTTTTCTACTGGCCAACTTGCAAGTTCTACACATTTAAAACCATTTTCAGCTGCAAAATCAATAACCTGTTCAAATGTGAACTCAGGTACGATAGAGCTTAAAAATCCAAGTTTCATAAGAAACCTCCTCGTTTTATCACTTAATTACATGTTTTTTGCTTCTTCTGGTGTGCAGTCAAGAACTACTGGTGTAGAACGATAGCCAACGCCCATACGTTCAATACCCATATCGATTAATTTAAGGAAGTGTTCTCTTGTACGGATACCGCCGGAACCTTTAACCATGATCTTGCCTTCGCCAGCTTCCATCATTGTTTCAACAACTTCGATTGTTGCACCAAACTGTTCTCCGCCTGTGTAGAAACCTGTAGAAGATTTGATAAAGTCAGCGCCAGCTGCTACTGCACATTTTGTACCTGCTGCAATCTGTTCTTTTGTGAGAGAGTCTGTTTCGATGATAACTTTAACTTTTGTTCCATATTTATGGCAAACGTCTACAACTGCTTTGATGTCAGCTGTTACTTCGTCGTACATACCACTTCTTAACCATCCGTAGTTTGCTACGATGTCAAGGTCTTCAATTTTGTAGTTGCTGCAGTATTCTTCAGCCTGTTTTACTTTGGATGCTGTTGTAGAAAGACCGAATGGGAAGTCACATACTACACAGATACCTGTATTTGTACCTTCAAGCATTTTAGATACGATTTCTAAAGATGATGGGTTGATACAGATTGTAGCACAGCCAAAATCAATACCTTCCTGTGTATATTTAATAATGTCTTCCTGTGTGAATTCTGGCTTTAATACGGACTGGTCGATGTATCTAGCCAATTCTTTTACTGTCATTTCACATGCTTTCTTTTCTGGTTTCATATTTAATTCCTCCTTAATAATAAAAATCATATTTATACAGTAAGCATTTACTGTAGTACTCATATTTGTGTTTTGTTCGATTCGAACTATTCATCTACTAAGATAAAATTGTCTGGCAGCTCATCTTCCACCAAGAGGTCTGAGGCATTACAGATAACAGCATCAAACTCTGATCCATTAATGTATCCATAAAATCCTCTGACTTCTAACTTAGATGAATCAATTAGAAGATATGTCTTTACGCCCATAGACTGCACTTTGCGCTTAATAAGCATCGTCTCCATCTCTGTTGTGTAAACCATCTGATTCTCCAGATCATATCCGGCACAACTTAAGAATACGTGATCAAAATTAAATCCTGTTAAGTTGTAGTCAGTCAGCGGCCCCACCAGCATACTGTATTCCGGTACGTATTTGCCACCAATCATGATCAGCTCTGCCTCGCTATCGCGAAAAGCCTCTGCAACCAGTAGACTGTGAGTTACGATCTTAACACGCTTTCCTTGCAGATACTTAACCATTGGGACGATTGTTGTTCCTCCATCTAGGAATACACAATCACCCGGTTTTACAAAAGAAGCAGCCTTCTGGCAAATCAGATCCTTCTCTCTGCTGTGAACCCCGATTCTGTCTCGCATCTCCATCTCATCGCTCTTCTTAAGAATATTCTTCTGAGCAACACGCTTCGCGCCGCCATGGACACGGATAAGCTTGCCCAGGCGTTCCAGTTCCTCACAATCTCGTCGGATGGTTGTTTCGGTTACATCCAAAAGTTTTGCCAGTTCCCTGGTATTAACGATACCATTTTCATTTACTAATTCGACAATTTTCTCAAATCTCTGACTTGCTAATAATCCCATGATTCACCTCACAGTTCTTTCCGCAAACATCCACTTGTATTATAGCTTGTCAAACAAACATTTTCAATCATTTTTAAAGAAAATCGAACAATTTTCATTCTTTTTCGAACGGTTCAAACATCTTTTTTTACAAAAAAAGAATGTTAGATACAAAATCTAACATTCTTTTTCGATATTTTTAATATTTCTTTCCTAATTATAGTGTTGCTCTATCTGCATCTATAAATCGCTTCTTCCGTATAGATCAGGTCCATTCTTTTATCCCAGATTTCCATCGGCACTTGTTCTGCTTTCTGACATTCAAAGGCTACTGCTGCCACTACCGCATTGGTGCACTTTGCCAGGTATCGATCATAAAATCCAGCCCCCATACCTATACGGCCACCTCGCTCATCAAATACAGTGCACGGGCAGATTATCAGATCTATCTCTTCTGGCATTATTTCCACAGAATTTTCACGCACTGGTTCCTGGATTCCAAAATACCCTTCCGCCCATGCAGTCTCATCCTGTGGCAAAAGTGCTATCATTTCAGACTGACTGATACAAAGGGGATACGCAAACGCTTTATCCTCTTTCTCAAGTGCATCTAATCGAACTTCTCCCCGAATCCCTTTGTACAACAGTATCGTTTTCGCCTGCTGAAATTCCAATGAGGTTACAATGCGCTCTACAATTTTGTCAGAAAATTCCTTTCTTTGTTGCTGTGACAACGCATTTCTAGACGCAATCTTCTCTTTTCTTAAAGAATCTTTCTTCATAGTATATTAAATCCCAATTTTAGCATTTTCTGCTTGCCGCTTCCACTACATGAGACACAAGCACACAAGTTGTCACCGCACCAACGCCGCCTGGCACTGGAGTAACAGCCCCAACAACAGGCTCTACTTCATCAAACTTAACATCTCCGCAAAGTTTGCACTTTTCTTCGCTCCATCCGATGCCAACATCAATCACCACTTGGCCTTCACGAACATATTCTTCTCCGATACTTTCCATCTGCCCCGCGCACACAATCAAAATGTCTGCATCTCTCGTAACAGACGGCATATCCACAGTCTTTGTGTGACAAGTAGTTACCGTAGCATTTTTATGCATTAGCATCATGGAAACAGGTCTTCCTACCACCAGCGAACGCCCGATAACCGCCGCTTTTTTTCCCGTGCAGTCAATTCCGTAGTGATCCAATATCTCTATAGCCGCCTGGGCCGTACATGGGGCAAAGCCCACTTTTGTGTTAGTAAACACACCTGCAAGAGAACCATCTGTACAGCCGTCCACATCTTTGTCCGGAGCCAGCATCTGACGAGCTTTCTCGCCGTCGATCTGTTTTGGCAATGGTCGAAACATTAAAATCCCGTGCACGGAATCATCTTTATTCAACTCCTCCAAAGTCTGAAAAAAAACATCACTTTCCACATCCACTGGAAGAACCACGTTTTTCACTTCCACGCCAACTTTTTCACAACGTTTCATAGCTCCTCTTTCATAAGAAAGATCGTCATCGCGCTCACCTACGCGCAAAATAGCCAGTGTTGGAATGATGCCTTTTGCCTTCAGCGCTTCCACCTGCGCTGTCATCTTATCGTTCATGGCAGCAGTCACTGCTGCTCCTTTTAAAATCTCTGCCATCGGTAAAATACCTGCCTTCTAATTTCTTTTATCAAACGCATAGCTCAAAATCCATGCATTCACTATCTGATGCGCGCCACAACTCCGTCATACACTTCATCGGCCAAAGCACAATATGTTTTTAACATCTCTTCCGCTTCGCTTTCCAAAGAAAGTGCATACTCCCGGTCCTTCATAGACTTTGTATTGATAAACACATTGAGAGATGCTCCCTGAAGCGCCGCTTTACAGCAGACAGCTCCAACTCCTGCATCAGAGATCGCCAACACAGACCCCATCTTTGCAAAGTCAACCATCAGATCAATCGCTTTGCAGGATGCGCGCATGATGTCCATTGGCACACTGCACGCCACACGGAGCGCCTCCTCCATAATAGTCTCGCGCTGTGGATCATCTTTTGGAATACTGTACGCTTTTGCCAGCGGAGCAAAACAAGCTGCATCACCATCAATCAAATCCAACATTTCAAGGCGCAACGCTTCCGCCTGCTCCATCAACACTTTAATCTGATCTTCTACATCCGCATATTTTTTCTTCCCCACAGTCAGGGACCCCACCATATTCCCAAGGGCCACACCTACCGCTCCTACCAAAGCGCTTGCACCGCCGCCGCCAGGAACTGCTTCCTTGGAGGCAAGCACTTCTGTAAAATCTGGAATGGTTTTATTTTTTAAACTAATTGCTTCCATATATAATATCTCCATCAATTGGTCTTCTAAATATTTTTAACTTTTCTCATTATACAACGTCCAAAGAAAAAGTAGTTATAAAATTTTTGCATTGTGCTTGCAAATTCATTATTACTTGCTATAATGTGTTATTGCAGGTGTCTTGTCACCTGTCAAGTTGTTGTTTTTATACTAGGAGGATTGCTCGTGAAACTAACAAAAGCTGAGAAAATCTGGCTTTCCGTTGTCGTTATCTTCTATATTCTTTACAACCTGCCATTTTTTCCAAAATATTACATGCCAAAAGCAGCCATCATACATATGCTGGTTACCATCATTCCTTTGTGGGTAGCCATCTACATTGGATTTTTTAAGATCTGCCGCGGCAAGAGAAAAGAAGAACAGAATAAGGAGGATAAACCATGTTAAACAAAAATGTTGTTTGGATTGCTTTTATCCTCTATATCTTGTTTCTTGTGATTGTTGCGTTTATCGGCAAACGCATTCAAAAACACAAAGACCAGAATGCTCAGGAATTTGCCACAGCTGGCGGCAGTATTCGCTGGCCATTTTTGGTAATGACCTATATCGCCTCCCTGATGAGCACATGGGTATTTTTTGCCGGACCTGGCGCTTACTATCGCGGCGGTTTTGGCTACTGGGCAAGCGAGCTTAGCTATATCTGCATGTTTCCGCTGATCGTTCACTTTGTAATGAACAAAGTGTGGATGGTCAATCGCAAATATCATTTCACTACACCTGCAGATTTTTTCTATGCGAGATTTAAAAGTCCGGTGCTTCGCACCATTCTGGCGTTCATTTTCCTGATTGCATCTTTTCCGTATGTGACATCAGTGCTGATCGCCATCTCTCAGGCGGCTACTATCGTGTCAGGCGGCGCCATCAACTATAACACAATCTTGATTATCATCGGAATCGTAATCGTTGGCTATGTTATGATTGGCGGCATGAAGTCCATTGTTATGACCGACACTGTTCAAGGTCTTGTATATATCGGCATCTTAATAGCCATCGTGTTATTTTGCCTCGGAATTGGATTCAACGGTTCCCTGCCGGCAGCACTCACAGCAGTTTGGGAAAACACAAATGACTGGTTCTCCTATCCAGGCCCAGACAGCTGGGTTCCATACAGCGCCCGCTTAGGTTACCCGCTCAGCTGTATGATTGGCTGGACCATTATGCTTCCGCATGTATTTGTCCGCTCCGGTTTCTCCGGTGCATCGCCAAAAACACAGCACCGGCTGATGTTTATGACACCTATCTTACAGCTAATTGTTTGGAGCAGCTGCATGCTGATCGGTCTGGTTGCCATCGCCCTGATGCCAGGACTTGGCACAGCAGAAACAGAATATATCATTCCATATTTGGTACAGAATATCATTCACA
>JAZQSD010000106.1:0-4775 GCA_045629925.1 Eubacterium sp. | reverse complement strand
GCGAACAAAAAGCGGGCAACCAAGTTCCTCCTCTAATGCCTGGATATGACGGCTGACAGCTGGCTGACTTACATACAATTCCTGGGCCGCTTTTGAAAAGCTTAAGTTTCTTGCGGAAGCTAAAAAATATTCTATCTGAAGGTCGTTCATGTATTTCTCCTTTTCGATGGTTTTTTGTTATAACCAATCTGACAACAAACTAGTTTTGCTATGCGCATTATATCATATCTTTTTTAAGGTTCGTCATTTTTTTCTTAGATTTCACAAGGGAAAACAAGAAATCATGGCATTTTCTTCAAAAAATATTTGGTACAATTGCCAACTGACGAAAAAGACAAAACATGCTATGATACACCTCACTTACCTGTCTATCCTTCCCTGACACAAGGAGGGATTCTTATATCTGGTATTTCTAAAAAGAAAACCTTGGCCATTTTTTTGGCAATTCTTTTATTATGCGCGGGAATTTCCGCCTCATCTATCCCGTCCCTGGCCGCCTCCTCCAGCAAAGCCATCGGACTTAGTTTTACGTCAAAAACGTTAGAAGTAGGGGATCAGACATATCTGTCCGCCTACAGTTCATCCAATCACACTCCATCATTTAAAAGCAGTAATCCTTCTGTTGCTTCCATCAACAAAAGTGGAAAGATTACTGCAAAAACGCCTGGCACCGCCCTTATCACAGCATCTATTCAGGGGCGTTCTGCCGTTTGCACCATAAAAGTAAAAAAGACCCATATCAATATCTGTACAACAGGTGTCCATATTGAACAAAAGGGTTCTTATCGCCTTCGGGCTACTGCGTCCAATTACGGAGACATCACTTGGCGCTCCAAAAATCCATCTGTCGCAACAGTCAGTCAAAGTGGTGTAGTAACCGGCAAAAAGCCTGGCGTGGCAACGATAGTTGCTTCCACAAAAGGGGCTTCTGCCACATGTACAGTTACTGTAAAAGCACCTATGATGCTTATATCCAAAACAACGGTAACCCTTAAACCAGGAGAAAGCACCCGCATTGTAGCCACTACATCATCTTCTATGATTCCCATTTGGAGTTCTAGCAATCCATCTGTAGCATCTGTAGATTCCAAAGGGAAAGTAACTGCACATAAAAAAGGCTCTGCAACCATCTGTGCAAAAGTAGACGGTGTGCAGAGACAATGTATTGTTACAGTAAAATAAACGATTTTGGGGAATGATGGACAGGTAATAAAAAGCAATAAAAAAAAGCTGCTAACGGGAATCGAACCCGTGACCTCCACCTTACCAAGGTGACGCTCTACCGACTGAGCCATAGCAGCTTACCAGCTAATTCGCTGACCAATATATGATACTATTTGAATATTTGAATGTCAATCACTTTTTGGGTTGGCAAAACCGGCTAAATCCCCGTAATATTTAGTATAAACAAGCCCGCTGTTGCCAGCATCCAAACGATCATTCCAGGGGTTGTAAAGAATAATTTTACCACTTCCCCTTTCTTGAGATAGCATTCACCCTGGTTTAATTTGAACTTTTTGCGATGAAGAATCAGAAGGATGAATCCAATGATGCCGATTGCAAAAATCGCAAGTTCAAATCCCACAAAACCAAGCAACACGCCAATTTTATCAAAGATAAAACTAATGTTACCCTGCATCAGCGCATCTTCCATAACTGTAAAGTCTATTTTCTTCATAAAAAGCGCTGGTATGAATCCACCAAAGAAATTAAATACCATGTGAAGTCCGATGGTGTATTTCAGCTTTCCGGTTCTTACATAGACAAAACCAAATACAAGACCTAATCCTGTTGCATAGAAGAACTGAGAAAAGTTTCCATGGATAAAGCCAAACAAAAGTGCAGACACTACAATAGCGATTCCGTCTCCAAAGATTACCAATCTGTCAATCAGCACTTTTCTAAAAATCACTTCTTCGATGATTGGCCCAATAATTACAGCAATCAAAAGAACCCATCCCAGACCATGTTCCAGCACAAGATCTGTGGAATCCACAGTAAAATTCAAGCCAGTTGCATTTGTAAGCACACTTGTCAAAATTATGCCAATAATGTTTCCAATCAGCATAAGGGCCACTGCCATGGCATACAGCTGCACCAGATGGCCACTTTTCAAAGAGTGCTTATACAATGTTCTTCCCGGAAGTTTTTTAAACAGCGCAAGTAGCACAGGAAACGCTACCAGATACATTGGCGCCATACTGATCAGCCAAAATACCCACTCTTTTTCTATTGCTGCTGGAGCAAACTGTTCCACCAACAGGGTAAGCAATAACTGCAGACCAATCCAAACTCCCATATAGATGGCAAGAAACCATCCCATTTTATTAAAAAAACTTCTTTCTGTCATAGTCACACTCCATAGAGATTTCATCACTCTCAATATTCATACTATGAAAATAATCCTGCTAGAGAACAATTCCTTTGATTATAAAGAATACGATTGGCACCGCCAGTGATGGAAGCATGTTCAGCACCTTCATTTCCTTAATTTTCAAAATACTAAGACCAGAACTTGCAATCAAAAATCCACCCACCAGGCAGAGTTCACAAATCAGTTCATCTGACAGGAACGATGCAGACGCATATTTCGCAATCAGATAGATGCCTCCTTGCCAACAGAAAAGCACAGGAGCCGCAAGCAACATTCCGAATCCATATGTAGATGCCAAAACCATGGATGTAATCAGATCCAAGGTTGCATTTGTAAATAAAAATGTGTGATCACCGTACAAGGCACTCATCACAGGTCCCATAATTGACAAGGTTCCAATACAATAGATTAAAATGCCGGATGATAATCCCTGTCCCAGATTGGATTTTGACTTTCGATTAACCAAATTGTTGAATTTGTTATCCAAATCAAGTTTTGTTCCAAGAAGTGTTCCAAGTGCAAGACTTATAATGAAAAGCACAGGGAACGTACTGTTTGGCATGTGACTAACCACAGAATTAATACCAACACCACAGGCAGCCAGCCCGCACACTGTAAAAAGTGCATTCTGATACTTCTCTTTTAAACCTTTTTTTAACGCGCCTCCGATAATGCTACCAGCGCAGATTGTACAAACATTTACTATTGTTCCAACCATTTACATACATCTCTCTTTCATTGCTATCCAAGTATTTTACCTATTTTCTATAAACAATTCAACTGCAAAACCCATAATCGAAAAGTTCAAGCAATAAAATTCCAAACAAAAAACCCGGAAAACCATCTCTGATTTTCCAGGTTTTCTTATTTGTGTTTCATAATCTCACCAGATTTTATCTGTACAGAGACTGCAGTTTCGTTCTTGAGGCCGGACCAAAAATACCATCCGCATCAAGACCGTATTTTGTCTGAAACTCTTTTACGTATTTTGCAGTAGTGTTGCCAAAATCACCATCTACTTTCATGTTGCAGCCAAGAACTTTGTTGAGTCCTGCCTGCATCCACTTAACATCCTCTCCTTTTAAACCTACTTTTAAAGTTCTTGTTGGAACTGGATATGTGGATGTAACTTCTGGTTTCTTCTTCATTGCAGTGACATTTGGATCATACTTGCTATGAACATACAATGTGCCTCTCTGATAATAAGACTGCACAGTATAGTAGTATGTCTTTCCAGCTTCCCCTGTCTTATCTGTATAAGTCAAAGTATTCACGTTATTGATAGTAGCCAACACCTGCCAGCCACTTCCTGCTATCTTTCTGTACACTTTGTAATAGGTTGCATTGCTGTCTTTGTCCCATTTCAAAGTTACACCGGTCTCAGAACCTGTAGCTGTAAACTTTGGTGTGTTTTTGGCAACTGCCAGATATCTCTGGATAATACTTCTTGTATTTGGACCTACTTCTCCGTCGGCCAACGTGCCAACTGCTGTCTGGAACTGCTTCACATACTTTTCAGTTCCTGTTCCAAACTGTCCATCAACAGCCATGTTTACTTTCAGCAACTGATTGATGGCGTTCTGCATCCATTTTACATCGTCCCCAGTACTTCCAACTTTTAATGTTCTTGTTGGAACCGGATATTCTCCAGGCGTATCTGGATCTTCTGTCTCAGGCGGTGTTACTGGTGCTGGTTTCAACTTCATAGCAGTAACATTTGGATCATACTTGCTGTGCACGTACAAATCGCCTTTCTGATAATAAGACTGTACGGTGTAGTAATAAGTAACGCCCGCTTCCCCTGTCTTATCTGTGTAAGTTGTTGTGGCAATGTTATTGATTGTAGATAACACCTGCCAGCCACTTCCTGTTGTCTTTCTGTACACTTTGTAATAAGACGCGTTGCTGTCCTTATCCCACTTAAGAGTTACACCTGTCTCAGAGCCTGTAGCTGTAAATTTTGGTGTAGTGTTTGCTACAACAAGAAATCTCTGCATTGCACTTCTAGTTGTCGGACCTACTTCTCCATCAACAGTTACGCCCACTTTTTTCTGGAAGGCTTTCACTGCCGTATCTGTGGCATTGCCATAATCGCCATCCACAAGCAACCCTGCTTTTGTGATGGTATTTAAAGCTGCCTGAAGCCACATTACGTCATTTTTCTTCATGCCTGTTTTCTTCAAATACAATGTCGTCGTAGGCACAGTATAAGCAGCAGGATCGTTATTATACACAACAATTGTTACGCTTTTTGACGAAGGAAGGAATCCTGCAGAAGCCGCCTGGGAAATTGTAACAGTAACTGTACCAGGTCCAACAGGATCAACTTTTCCGTCTGCTGTTATTTTTACCACTTTCTCATCTGCACTTACATATGTAAAAGGAGACAGTGTGTTGTTGC
>JAZQSD010000105.1:0-7313 GCA_045629925.1 Eubacterium sp. | reverse complement strand
AAGATATGCTGTTTGCAAGCAGTTTAGAAGATGACAAGAGAATGAAGGAGATCCTGGCACAGATCAAATCTTCTCTGGAAGCAGATCTGAGCAGCAGTGGGCATGTGGTATCTGCAGCGAGAGCTCTGGGATATTATCTCCAAAGGTCTAAATATAACGATATGACAGGTGGTATTGCATTTTATCAGCTGATCAAAGAATTAGATGAGAATTATGATCAGTTAAAAGATGCGCTGAAAGAGAAACTTGTTTCTATCATGAAGCTTATGTTCAACAAAGAGAACCTGCTTGTAAATGTTACATGCAAAGAAGCTGGCAGAGATAAGCTTATGGGGCACATCCAGAAGTTGGCAGAAAAACTTTATCCACTGCCATCTGATGTGGAAGAATGCAAGATTACCTGTGAAAAGGGCAATGAAGGATTCAAAGATTCTTCGCAGGTTCAGTATGTATCTCAGGTAGGAAGCTATAGAGATCAGGGGTATGAATACACAGGAGCCTTCAAAGTTCTGAAAACAATCTTAAGCTACGATTACCTTTGGAAGAATATCCGTGAAAAAGGCAGTGCTTACGGTTGTGGAGGTGCTTTTACAAGAACTGGAGATGCCTACTTCTACACATATCGTGATCCTAAGTTGAAAGAGTCACTGGATGTATTTAGAAAAACAGTAGATTACCTTCGCGGATTTGAATGCTCTGACAGAGATATGACAAAGTATGTGATCGGAACGATCAGCGGAATGGATCAGCCATTGTATCCAAAGGCAAAAGGAAGAAGAAGTCTTACTGCATATTTGGCAGGTCTTACAGAAGAGATGGTACAGAAGGAACGTGAAGAGGTAATCGGTGTAACGGTTGATCACATCAAAGCACTGGCAGATCCTGTGCAGGCTGTTTTAGACCAGGATTACATCTGTGTCATCGGAAATGAAGATAAAGTACAGGAAAACGAAGCGTTATTTGATAAAACGCTGGATTTGTTTTAGAGAAAAGGAAGAATATGAAAGCAGATTTTAAATCAGGATTTGTAACATTGATCGGTCGTCCAAATGTGGGAAAATCCACATTGATGAACCATATGATCGGTCAGAAGATTGCGATCACATCAAAGAAGCCACAGACAACAAGAAATCGTATCCAGACAGTTTATACTGACATGGATAGAGGACAGATTGTATTTCTTGACACACCAGGTATTCACAAAGCAAAAAACAAGCTGGGCGAATACATGGTAAATGTGGCTGAGAACACCATGAAGGATGTAGATGTGATTCTGTGGCTGGTAGAACCTACCAACTATGTTGGCGCAGGCGAGCAGCATATTGCAGAACAGTTAAAGAAAGTCAAAGTTCCGGTAATCCTTATCATCAACAAGATCGATATGGTAAAGAAAGAAGAGATTCTGGAATTTATTGATACTTACCGCAAGATTTATGATTTTGCAGAGATCATTCCAGCATCAGCCCTTCACGGAGACAATCAGGATGCCATTATCGATATGATTTTCAAATATCTTCCATACGGCCCAATGTTCTACGATGAAGATACAATCACAGATCAGCCAGAACGCCAGATTGTTGCGGAGCTGATCCGTGAAAAAGCTCTTCATGCGCTGGACGAAGAGATTCCACATGGAATTGCTGTTTCAGTTGAAAAGATGAAGAAACGCAATGGTCAGAAGATTATCGATATCGAGGCGACCATTGTGTGTGAAAGAGATTCCCACAAAGGAATCATTATCGGAAAACAGGGTGCCATGCTTAGAAAGATTGGCACAAATGCAAGATATGAGATTGAAAAAATGTTGGAGATGAAAGTAAATCTTCAGATTTGGGTGAAAGTTAGAAAAGACTGGAGAGACAGTGATATCCAGATGAAAAACTTTGGTTACCGCAAAGAAGATATCTCCATGTAACATTTAACATTATTTTACCAGTATAGTGTTTTCACAATTGTTTATCCTAATATCAAAGCCATTTTCATAAAATGAAAAAGGATATGAGATCAGGAGGAGAGCGTAAGTGAGAGACAAAAACTGGATGAAATTTGCAGCAAGCGGAAGAGTAGACGATTATCTGGCCTATTGCAGAAATTGTCGTGATTCCTTAAAACCTGCACAAGATGACAGAGAGTACAGAAATGAGGATGAGGACATAGATGAGTCAGAGTGTTACCCTGACCGGGATGGTTTTGAGCTCCATGCCCGTGGGTGAATATGACAGACGAATAGTGATTCTTACCAGAGAGCGAGGAAAGATAACCGCTTTTGTGCGCGGAGCCAGACGGCCAAAAAGCAGTATGGTGGCAACGACGAATCCATTCTGCTTCGGCGAGTTTGAAGCGTATGAGGGGCGAAGCGCCTACACCGTAGTAAAAGCTACCATCAGCAACTTCTTTCAGGAGATCAGCACAGATCTTGTGAAGACCTATTACGGTTGTTATTTCTTGGAGATGGCAGAGTATTTTGCAGTTGAAAATGTGGATGGTACAGAACAGTTAAAATTGCTGTATCAGACATTGAGAGCCTTAAGTGTAAAATCTCTTCCGATTCGTTTGGTGCGAAGTATTTACGAAATAAAGTCGCTGGTTTACTATGGTATCTATCCGGACTTTTTCACTTGTACAGAATGTGGGCGCAAGGAACAGATGCGTTGGTTCCATACAGGAAAAAGAGGATGCATCTGTGAGAAGTGTCATCCGCTGGCTGGCGCAGTGCGGTTGGAAGATTCCACCTTTTATGCGCTGCAGTATATTGTTACATCTACGGTGGAAAAACTATACACCTTTACCGTGAATGATGCTGTGCTGCTGCAGTTAGAGCAGATGGCTGCATACAATATGCGGATTGCGGTTGATAAAAAATTCAAATCCTTGCAATTTATTGAAAGCTTAGAAGGAATGGAATAAAGCCATCCTTTTGAGAGATGGATTTGGTTTAACTCTTGCAATAAAAAATTAGAAATAGTATAATTACACTTATTTGTTAAGGAGGTATCCTATGAAGAAATTAGTGGTACTCTTAAGCGTGATGGCGCTTGGGACAGGCCTTTTGGCTGGCTGCGGAACTCCAGAAGTAGCTACCAATACAGTTATTGTTGAGAAGAACGGAAAGATTATAGAAGCCCTTGTAGAAGATTTTTCCAAGGATTACTATACACAGGAAGAACTTCAGGCATTCGTTGAAGGTGAGATTGCAGACTTTGTTGCTGAGAATGCAGAGGCAGAGATTAAGATGTCTAAGCTGACTGTAGAAGCAGGAACTGCAAAAATGTCTCTTAGATATGGCAACGCTGATACATACAGAGATTTTCACAAAGTTAATTTCTATGTAGGTACAGTTGCTGGTGCTCAGGGTGCTGGGTATGAGTTTAACACAGGATTTGTGGCAGTGACAGAAGGTGCAGCTGGCACAGACGTACAGACAGCAGATGCAGTGTTGAGCCCAGAAGCGAAAGTTGTAATTATTCAGGATGCTATTGAAGTAATGGTGCCTGGAACAATCAAGTATGTATCTGAAGGTGTGACAGTAAATGCATCAGATACAGCGGCAATCACAGTAGCGAACGAAACAGATGTGGCTCCTGTAGCATACATCATTTATGAATAAAAGAGATTGAGAGGAAGTACATAATGGAAAAGACAATGGAAAAGATCGTTGCTCTTGCAAAATCCAGAGGTTTTGTTTATCCAGGCTCTGAAATCTATGGCGGTCTGGCAAACACATGGGATTACGGCAATCTTGGTGTAGAATTAAAGAACAACGTTAAAAAAGCTTGGTGGCAGAAGTTTATTCAGGAAAGCCCATATAACGTAGGTGTGGACTGTGCCATCCTTATGAACCCACAGACATGGGTTGCATCCGGACATCTTGGCGGATTCTCTGATCCACTTATGGATTGTAAAGAATGTCACGAAAGATTCCGTGCAGATAAGATCATCGAAGATTATGCACATGAAAACGGCCTTGAACTGGATGGTTCCGTTGATGCATGGTCCAACGAACAGATGAAAGCTTACATCGAAGAAAAGAACATTCCATGTCCAACATGTGGCAAGCATAACTTTACAGATATCCGTCAGTTCAACCTGATGTTCAAAACATTCCAGGGTGTTACTGAAGATGCTAAAAATACAGTATACCTTCGTCCTGAAACAGCACAGGGTATTTTCGTAAACTTCAAGAACGTACAGCGTACATCCAGAAAGAAAGTTCCATTTGGGATCGGTCAGATCGGTAAATCATTCCGTAACGAGATTACACCAGGTAACTTTACTTTCCGTACAAGAGAGTTCGAACAGATGGAATTAGAATTCTTCTGTGAACCAGACACAGACTTAGAATGGTTTGCATACTGGAAAGAATTCTGTATCAACTGGCTGAAATCCCTTGGCATGAAAGAAGAAGAAATGCGTGTTCGTGACCACGAACCAGAAGAATTATCTTTCTACAGCAAAGCTACAACAGATATCGAGTTTTTATTCCCATTTGGCTGGGGCGAACTTTGGGGTATCGCTGACAGAACAGATTACGACTTAACTCAGCATCAGACAGTATCTGGTGAAGATATGAGCTACTTCGATGACTCTAAGAATGCAAAATACATTCCATATGTTATCGAACCATCTCTTGGCGCTGACCGAGTAGTGTTAGCATTCCTTTGTGGTGCTTATGACGAAGAAAACATCGGAACAGAAGAGAAACCAGACATGAGAACAGTGCTTCGTTTCCACCCAGCACTTGCTCCTGTTAAAGTTGGTGTGCTTCCATTATCCAAGAAATTAAATGAAGGTGCTGAAAAAGTATTCCAGCAGCTTTGCAAAAAATACAACTGTGAATTCGACGACAGAGGTAACATCGGTAAACGTTACAGAAGACAGGATGAGATCGGTACTCCATTCTGCGTAACATACGATTTTGAATCTGAAGAAGATCAGGCAGTAACAGTACGTTTCCGTGATTCTATGGAACAGGTACGTGTGCCAATCGCAGAATTAGATGCATGGTTTGCAGATAAGTTCACATTCTAAAAAATAGGAGACAGGCGATAATGCCTGTCTCCTTAGTTTTTTGTGCATATTATTTTTTTTGAACTGTAAAACAGAATGCTGTTTCGCCAGGGCAGCTTGATTTTAACCAGAGTTTTTCATTTAAACAATGGGCAATTTCAAGTGCAATAGAAAGACCCAGTCCAGAACCTTTTTCGTTGTGGGAGTTATCTCCTTTATAAAAACGGTTAAAGATGAGTTTCTGATCTGAAGATGCAATTCCACCTCCGTTGTCATAGACGGTTACAGTTACTTCCTTGGATGATTCTTCAAATTTAATTTTAATAGCACCCTGCTCTGGATTAGCGAATTTAACAGCATTGTCTAATAAGATCTCTAGAATCCGGGAAATCAGACTTTGATTGGTATACAAAGTGCTTTCTGCATAATAATCAGGTGTAATCTGAAAAGTCATATTGCGCTCATCGCAAAGAGAGGCATATTTTTCTAGAACATCAGCAAATAAGGTGTATGAAGAAATGGAACTCTTAGTGCAATCAATCTGACCATTTTGAATCTTTGATAACTCCAACATGCTGGAAACTGTGTTTTCCAGTCCGTTCATTTCATTTAATATGATCTTATAATATTTCTTTCGCTTTTCCTCATCTTGAACCAACCCATCGTACATGGTCTCTGTTAATGCGCGAACAGAAGCGATAGGTGACTTAAGTTCATGTGTAATGTTCGCCACATAGTCTCGCTGCATCTTTTGGCTTTTTTGAGAGGTTTTCATAACCAGATAAGTAGAGATAGCCATGATTGCTATTAGAATAGCAGCCATAGAAGCTAATAGGTGAAAGGTTTTTTCTATAAAAGGCGGCTCTCTGAAAAAAAGAAACATACCGCCATTGCTTAATGGGAACACAGTAAAAACAGTAATCGGCTTTTCGGAAAACAGATTAAAGTGAAGAGAGTAATAACTATCTGTTGCGCTGAGTTTTTCCTGATATTTTTTTAGTGCTTTTGCAGAAAAAATATCAGCTGTATTTAGCGGACAGTTAGATATCAGATTTAAGTTCTCATCGTAAACTGCATTGTAAGCATGATTGATCATGACATTTGGATTATATGTTCCCTGTGAAAGGTAATAATTATAGTCATAGCGTGCAATCTGCTGCATGTGAAGGTTATTGTTGTAAGTAGCTGTTAAAGTGGCCAGGGTTACTATGAGAAAAATGATTATGTAGAGGAACAGCCATGAAAGCCAAAATCTAACAGGTTTATCGATGGACAGAAATCGCTTAATCATTTTCCCTCCATTTTATAACCGATACCATAGATGGAACGAATCTCAAACTGTGCGTTCGGTGGCAGTTTCTTACGAATTCGTTTGATCTGTGTATCTATGATTCTAATGTCGCTGTAGTAATTCTGTCCCCAGACAGAACTCAGAATTCGTTCTCGGGATAAAACAACACCTGGATTTGTTGCAAACAATGCAAGAATATTGAATTCCTTTGGAGTCAGGTCCAAATCAATGCCATCTACATAAGCAGTGTAAGATTTTTGATCCACAGAAAGATTTTTAAATATGATCTGCTTGGCTGAAGGTGTTTTGTTTATTCTTTTAAGAATAACCTGAACACGAGTGGAAACCTCTCTTGGAGAAAATGGTTTTGTCAGATAGTCATCTGCACCTAATTCCAATCCTAAAATGCGGTCGAATTCAGAATTTTTAGCGCTAAGGCACATGACAGGAATGTCTGTGAACTTTCGAAGTTCTTTTAATACATCTGTTCCTGACATGCCAGGCAGCATCAAATCTAAAATAACGAAATCTACAGGGCTGCGCTGTAGAATCTCTAGCGCCTCTTCTCCAGAAAATGCTGATATGGATTTTATCTTTGCCTCATTTAAATAAGCAGAGATACTTTCGTGAACAGCTATATTGTCATCACATATTAATACCGTTATCTGGCTCATAAAATCCCTCCATAATAAAGAAATATAACGATAGTGAAATGTGTATAAATACATATTTTATGTTGCTACGTAGTTAGATTATAGTATTTTGATGGAAAAGTCATCTTAAAAATTTTGCGTATAAGTCTGATATAAGGCAAAATGACGAGGGTATACTTGATATACTTTGTGTATATTGTATAGTAATAAAGAAGAGAGAGTTGTGCATTTTGTGCACAATACAGACAAAAGACAAAAAGTACATATTTACGCCACATTTATGACCTCCTGATGACGTATTACATTGTTAAACTATGTGTATACAGAACGGTTGGATGCAGTCTGTAATAAATTCGCATTGC
>JAZQSD010000104.1:0-1795 GCA_045629925.1 Eubacterium sp. | reverse complement strand
CAACCCCAGGTCTGCAGAGCGCATCTGACCGAAAACGGACTCGTTTTTGATGAGTTTTGCGATATTTCGGAGATTTATGCGGCGCGGGTCGGAATGGACAAGGAATATATGAAAACCCTGGGGATTCTTCCGGAAATTGAGTCCTTCCAACTGTTTGAGGGATATTTCTATGTCTCTTTCAATCCCGGGAGCGGCATGAAGAAAAATAATACGGAAGTTTTTGTTCTCACCTGTATGAAATAACAAAAAGAAAAAATGCCCCATGCGCGTGTTTTTCAGCACTGAACTGAACCAGTTTGTGCGGACAGCACAAAAAAGACCCCTTGCGGTACGTTATTAATTTTCATGAGACATACTGGCATCGCTTTTCCAGCGGTGTCAGTTTTGTTTTTAACTGGATTCTTTCATGATTGTAGAAGTAGATGTATTCGTCTATGAGGAGGCGAGCCTCCTCATAGGTTCGCAATTTCACCCGGTTGATGCACTCGGTTTTCAGAATTGAGAAGAAATTTTCTGCCAAAGCGTTGTCATATGGGTTCCCACGTCTTGACATTGACGGAGAAATGTGGTATGATTGTGTTAGCTTGAAATACGCTTGTGACGTGTACTGAAAGCCTTGGTCACTGTGGAGTTGCAGCTCTGCAGTGACCGTTTCCTTTTTCTTTGCCGCCCGGATGGTAGACAAAACGAGATTTACGTTCTGCTCCGTGCCGCTTCTGTACGCAACGATGCTGTTGTCGTACAAATCGCGAATCATGGAAAGGTACAATACACCCTGTCGCGTTTTAATGTAAGAAATATCCGTAACCCACTTCTGGTTCGGCCGATCCGCATGGAAATCCCGATTCAGAAGGTTTGGGTAACGATGCAAATATTCTCCGTAATTGCGGTATTTTCTGCGTCTCACTTGAGACAAAAGATTATATTTTTGCATGACCCGCAAAACTGTTTTTGGATTTCGATGAATCCCGCATTTTTCAAGCCAAATACACACTCTTCGGTACCCATAAGTGCTTTTGGAACGAGATTGACATTCCCGGATTTGTTCTGCAAGATCCAAATCTTTTGCCGGCAACTCCATTCGGCTGACAAATCCGTAATAACCGCTTCTGGAAACCCTGAAAAAACGGCACATTTCGCTGATTCCATACGTTTCTCTATGACGATAAATAACCCGATATTTTAACGAAACCTTCACTTCCTTTCTGTGAGCGAGAGAAAATCCCGCATCAGTTCATTTTCCATCTCCAACTGCCGTATCTTGGCTTCCTTGCGTGCCAGGATGTATTTCAATTCGGAAACCTTATCCGTTTCCGTGATCTGTGTATTCTTGCAGGGGCGCCCCTTCTTCCGCAAAGCAATGCCGGCGGCGAGTTTTCTTTGCTTGCGATTATTACGAGTTGTAAAACTGTGAATTTGCTCCTCTGTAAGTCCAAGCTTCTCCCCAATCTGCCGCCGAGTATAGCCTTGCGACTTCAATTCGAGAATTTCTTTTTCGTACTGCTGAATGTGTCTGTAACTCCTTTTCATAGCAAAAACCTCCTGTGGTTCTATTATACCACAGGAGGCTCTTTTTTTCAATTGTCCATTTTTACTGGTTCAGTTCATTCGGTTCGGGGTTTTTTGTAATTAAAATAATAAGGTACCTTATTATCTTGACAGAAAGAAAAAAATGTGATATAATAAATTAGTAAGGTACCTGTTTGTTTTTTAAAGGAGGGATTTTATGGATGATATGACCTTATGGCGTGCCTTTCGACGGGTTCGCATTAAGGAACACCGAAGTCGGAGGCCA
>JAZQSD010000103.1:0-19232 GCA_045629925.1 Eubacterium sp. | reverse complement strand
TAAGGTAGACGGCAAAACAGTTGCCATCGAGCCACACAACATAATGAAGCTTGGAATCAGTGATTATGTGCTCATCTGTATGCCTACAAAGGCCCGTTTGGATGATCGTTACCGAAAAGCCAAAAAATTGATGAAGACTACTGGTCGAGCTGTTCTGTGGGATTTTGCAAGAGATGACATTGCGGAGATGCTTATTGAGGACAAGAAGCTGATTGTTTGGTTTGGCTATTGCCAGGTTGAACCACTGCAGGATAATATTTTCTCCCATGTAGATGCAATCCGCAAGGAATATATCTCTGTGTCCTTCAGATATGAGATTAACACCCTTGCGAAGAATTATAAATATGATGAGTGTCTGGAAGTGCTTAAGATGGCGGATGTGGTTGTGTATCTGCCGCTGATGGTAAAAAAAGACAAGATTGATTTTGAGTTTGAACAGTATGCTCCAAAATCCGTTCAGTATGTGTCTCATTCTAGAATGACATTTAAAGGATACTATCCATATCGTGATACCGCGGACGAAGTGTTCCACAAGTATCCGATGGATGGAAAGAAACACTGGCCATTTGGATATTCTGAGAAGCTGTTGGATGATATGCTTGATACAGGTATGACAGATGACGAAATCTATGCGGAGATCATGCGAGATGATTTTATTTCTGAAAAAGAAATCCTGAAAAATCTTAAGTGGTCCTACAAATTTATTGAGATTTCAGAAAAGTCAGCTGACATCAAGATGCTGGATTTTATCAAAGAAAATGTGACAAAACAGCTTCTGTACAGAGATGGATGGCATTATACAAATGTAATATACTTTGAGCTGGCAAGACGTATTGCTAAGCATCTGGGTCTTGACTGTGAAGATCAGATCAATGCGCTGGAACTTTCTGTGAAACAGAAGGGGACACATTTTATCAACTTTACAGAAGTTCCAATTCTTCCATGTGTTGCAAAGACACTTGGTCTTGAGTTTGTAACAGACGAGACGCTTTGGAGAGTGCGAACAACCCACGCAGGTGTGTGGACAGGAACAGAAGTAAAAGTAAAACTTATGACAAGAAAAGAATGGATTTACTCTTATCTGGAATATACAAGAGCAGCCAAGACTATTTCAAAATACAGAAATTTATTAGAGGGATAATGAAATGAGAGAACAGATTTTAGAAATTTTATATGAAGTAGACGAAAGAATTGAAGAGGGTATCGATCTGATCGAAGAAGGTATCATCAATTCATTTGTAATTGTTAACATTATCATGGAATTAGAAGAGGCTTTTAGCATCGAGATCGACGCAGAAGAAGTAGTTGCTGAGAACTTCGAAACGGTTGAGAAGATCATTGAACTTGTAGAGCGTATGGCTTAATTCCTGTTTGCAATCGCTTGAATCAGATGAAAGATGGAGAAGTAAAATGCACATTAATGTATTAGAGTATTTGGAGGCGTCTGCCCAGAGATTTCCAGAGAAAATAGTATTTGCTGATGAAGACAAAAGCATTACGTATAAAGAACTGGAAAGCTGTGCCAGAAAAATTGGGACATATATTGCAAAAAAATATCATACAGTGAATCAGCCTGTTGCGGTATTAATCGATAGAAATATCGAGAGCCTTGTAATGTTTATGGGTGCTGCATACAGCGGCAACTTTTATGTGCCTGTAGACTTGGGGCTTCCTGCAGAGCGTATCAAAAACATGCTTGCAACATTAAGTCCAGTGGCGGTACTTGGACTTGCCCAGCAGAGAGAAGCACTGGCTGAATTTGGTTATAGTCTTGATGCCTATGAGACTGTTGCAGAGGAAGTGGAAGATGCCGAAGTGTTGAGAACAATCCGTAAAAGAGCTATCGATACAGATCCGTTGTATGCGATCTTTACTTCCGGGTCCACAGGAGTTCCTAAGGCAGTATTGGTCTCTCATCGTTCCGTTATTGATCTGGTTGAATGTTTTAAAACAGCATTTAACTTTGCGGAAGATGACATGTTTGGAAATCAGGCTCCATTTGATTTTGATGTGTCTGTAAAAGATATTTATTCCACTTTGAAAAATGGTGCAACGATGCAGGTGATTCCAAAGCAGTTGTTTTCTTTCCCTGTAAAGCTGATTGAATACTTGAATGAGAGAAAAATATCAAATGTAATCTGGGCTACGACAGCTCTTTGCATTGTTGCAAATCTCCGCGCAATGAAAAAGGTAAAACCACTGCATCTGAAAAATATTATGTTTTCAGGTGAGGTTATGCCAATCAAAGTGTTGAATTACTGGAGAGAGAATCTTCCAGATGCAACATATGTGAATCTGTACGGACCTACAGAGATTACGTGCAACTGTACTTATTACAAAGTGGACAGAGATTATGAGCCAGGGGAAGTACTTCCAATCGGTGAGGCCTTTGTAAATACAGAGGTGCTGGTGCTTAACGAAGAAGACCGATTAGTGCAGCAGGACGAGATTGGGGAGCTTTGTGTTCGAGGAACTTGTCTGGCATTGGGATATTACAATAACTGGGAAAAGACCACAGAAGTATTTTGCCAGAATCCGCTGAACAAGATGTATCCTGAACGAATCTACCGCACTGGGGATCTTGTAAAATACGATGAAAATGGACAGCTGGTATATTGTGCTAGAAAAGATTTTCAGATTAAGCATATGGGACATCGCATCGAATTGGGCGAGATTGAGATTGCAGTAGATGCTATTCCTGAGATTTCAAGATGCTGCTGTCTTTATAATGAAAAAAGAGAAAGAATTTTGTTAGTATACCAGTCACCAGAAAAGATGGACGAACAGATCTTAAAAGTTTTAAATGAGAAACTTCCAAGATACATGGTTCCATCTCAGTTAATCTGGATGGAAGAGATTCCTTTGAATAAGAATTCAAAGATTGACAGAGTTCTTTTAAAAGAGATTCTTATTAAGAAATAAGTTCTTGCAAATATAGATTATATAAAGTTAAGGAGGGTCATGAATGATTCGCCAGAAAAAATGGAAATACTTAATCGGGTTATTGGCTGCAGTTGTCTTAGTCATTGCAATGAGTGTTACAGCTTTTGCTGAGCCAGCGGATAATAATGAGATTACATTTGAAGTAGAATCAAGCGTAGAAGATCACGATGTTGCATTGTCATGGATGCCGGTGGAAGGAATTGAGTTCTATCGTGTTTATGATATGTTTGGCAAGGAACTGACAACAGATCCTATCGAAGCACCAGATTTTACGGATGACACATTGGAGATAGAACCGATCACTTTTCAGATTGGAAAACTGGAATGTTCTACATTTTCCTATAAGTATGTGGTAAAAGGCTTTGCTATGAAAGAGGTACTGCCACCAGAAGAGCCAGGTGATCCAGATGAACCAGGTAATCCGGATGTTCCAGGTGATCCAGTGGATCCAACAGGGGTAAACATTCCAAAGAATACAGACGGTCTGGAAAAACCAGATCTGCCAGAGAATCCAAAAGGTACAGTGCTGCCACATGATTCTGAAGAACCAGAATATGTTGAAACAGAAATCTGTGCTGTGGATGTCAGCGTAAAAGTATGGCACGAGCCAACAATGCCGGTGATTGAAAGCTGTAAGTTTGTTAGTCAGAGCGAAGCCTTAGTTCAGTGGAGTGAATCAGAAGGCGCGATTGCCTATAACGTTTACCGAAAAGATGGCAACGGTGAATGGAAATACATCGTTACAGTTCCAGAGAATTCATATTTGGATACAGCGGTAAAACTTGGTAAAGATTATGCATATAGAGTTCGCGCAATCTCTGATTGCTGCAAGAACCTGTCTGAGTATGAAGAAACTGCAACAAAAGCTTTTTATGTAAAAGCGACTACTGTAAGCTCTGTGACAGCACCAAATGCATCTAGCGTAAAAGCTGTTTGGAATGCAGTGGATGGTGCAACAGGCTATAAGGTATACATGAAAATAGCTGACGGCAGCTGGAGTATGATCGCAGATACCACAAGTACAAGTTATACAAAAAGCTTGGCCGATTCCAATTGGGGAAAAACCATTTATTTTAAAGTAGTTGCTTACTGCGATGACTACAATGCTCTTGATTCTAATACAAAAAGCACAGTCTTCCAGCCACAGGCACCTGTATTAAAATCAGCAACTCAGGTTAGCTCTAAGAAGAATACCATCACATGGGAGAAAGTGGATGGCGTATATGGATATAAAGTATATCGTAAGAATGCAGATGGAACATGGAAGTCTATCAAGACCATTGCAGATGCATCTACTTTAAGCTATTCCGATACATCTATCTCCATTGGAAGTACATATGAATATACAGTAGCAGGTTATTGGAAGTCAGGAGACAAGACAGAAACTGGATATTACAATTCCAAAGGCCTTCAGGTAAAACCAATCGTTACGATCAAATACAAAGAAGTTACTGACACATCTTCTATTATGTATGGAAAGAAACTGAAACTGTACTGCGATGCAGATGGCAATACACTGCAGAATTCAGAAGAGTTTGTAAGCGCAAGCAGATATTATCTGTATGTAAATAAAGATAAACAGTTTATTACTGCCTACGTGAAAGAAGATGGATACTATGTTCCTGTGCGCGCTATGATCTGTTCTACAGGAAAAACTATGGGTGACACACCAAATGGAACATTCTCTATTACTCAGAAAATTAAAACTCACGAATTAAATGGCCCATGCTGGGGCTGGTATTGTTCCAGATTTTTAACACATCATTTGTTCCATTCTGTACCATATAAGTGGAATGACAATGATTGGTCTGATAATAAGCGACTTAATGTAAGTTACTACAATAAACTGGGAAGTCGTGCTTCTCAGGGCTGTATCCGACTGACAACTGGAGATGCAAAATGGATTTATGACAAATGTAAAGTGGGAACAACCGTAATTATCCATCAGAAGAAAGGTTTTGAACCACTTCAGAAACCAGTTGCGTTTAAACTTGATAAATCCCACAACTGGGATCCAACAAGCCCATGGGGTAAAGACAAGTGTAAAGAACTTGGCTGTCACGACGTAGACTAGGCAGAAGAGATAATTTATGAATCATACAAATACAAAAGATAAATGCCATGTGATTCACATGGATAGACCAATAATTCTTCGAATCATAAGTGTGCTTGTTTGTGTAGCACTTTTGATCGGTTTGCCAATAGGTGCCAATTCAGATGTGGTAAGATTAGCCCAGCATCAGCATGAAATGTCTGGTGTGATCGTAACAACAGAACCTGGATGTATCAATGTCGGAGAAGGCCACTATGAGTGCCTTTTTGAAGGATGTACTTATCAGGAACCAGCAGAAGTGGCTGCCCTGGGTCATGATATGGGAGATATCTGCTGCGAAAGATGCCGCGAATACTATGACCCATCCATAGACGGCCTTTGCGAGACAGAAGAAGGAATCTTCCTTATCAAAGATTCTGCTGTTCAGACAGATTACAGTGCACACTATTATGATGAAGAAGGAACTTTGTGGTATGTAAACGAAGGTAAAGCATATGACCATTATGCTGGTGACATGGAGTTTACATGGCCAACACCAGCTTGCGGAATTATTACCAGCTATTTCGGATATCGAAATGCGCCAACGGCAGGAGCAAGCACATATCACAAAGGAATTGACGTAGGTGCTATGCACGGAACAAGCATAGTTGCCATTGCAGACGGGGTTGTGGTTGAAACCGGAAGCAATCAGTGGAACGGAAATTATCTGTACATTGATCATGGCGAGGGTGTACGCTCAGCTTATCTGCACTGTTCGAAAGTTTATGCAAAAACAGGAGACACTGTGTCTGTAGGCGATAAAGTTGCTGCAGTAGGAAGTACAGGTATTTCCACCGGAGCTCATTTGCATATGACAATCTACTTGAATGGGGAAGCCACCAACCCGCTTTTCTATGTGTCCAATGAAGGATACCCTGTAGATTAAAATTATTAAGGTAGGTGATTTTGTGGTCGAGTTAGATCAGTTCAAAGTAACGTTGAA
The DNA here is from genome assembly GCA_045629925.1 of Eubacterium sp. Lineage (GTDB taxonomy): Bacteria > Bacillota > Clostridia > Lachnospirales > Lachnospiraceae > Brotonthovivens. Next base: position 13,254 of record JAZQSD010000103.1, on the reverse strand, counting down.
CACATATAGAAACCCGCTGCAGGAAGTAAGGGATTCACTTTGACTTAGCAAATAAGGAGAACCGAATTGCTGAGATCGAAAGAGAAATGGAATCTCCACAGTTCTGGGACAATCCAGAACGTTCCCAGGAGATCTTGAAAGAATTAAAAAGTAAAAAAGATGACGTGGAAGTATACCAGCATCTAGAAACTCAGCTGGAAGATATCGAGATGATGATCGAGATGGGATACGAAGATGAGGATCCTTCTTTCGTGGAAGAAATACAGGAAATGCTGGATGGGTTCGTAAAGACTTTTGAGTCTGTTCGCATGAAGACACTTCTTTCAGGAGAGTATGATAAGGATAATGCAATCGTAACACTTCATGCTGGTGCTGGCGGTACAGAGTCTTGCGATTGGGCAAGCATGCTTTACCGTATGTATACTCGCTGGGCATCTGACAAAGGATATGATGTGAAAGTGCTGGACTTCCTTGATGGTGAAGAGGCAGGAATCAAATCCATCACTTTTGAAGTTTCTGGTGACAATGCTTATGGATATCTGAAGTCAGAAAAAGGGGTGCACCGTCTTGTGCGTATCTCACCTTTCAATGCGGCAGGCAAGCGACAGACATCTTTTGTGTCCTGTGATGTAATGCCAGATATTGAAGAAGATATCGATATTGAGATCAACGACGATGACATTCGTATTGACACTTATCGTTCCAGCGGAGCCGGCGGTCAGCATATCAATAAGACATCTTCTGCTATCCGTATCACTCATTTCCCGACAGGAATTGTAGTTCAGTGTCAGAATGAACGTTCCCAGCATATGAACAAAGATAAGGCAATGCAGATGCTGAAAGCAAAGCTGTACATGTTAAAACAGCAGGAAAATGCTGAAAAAGCTGCGGGAATCCGAGGCGAGGTAACAGAGATTGGTTGGGGCAATCAGATTCGATCTTATGTTATGCAGCCATATACGATGGTAAAGGATCATCGAACCAGCGCAGAAAGTGGAAATGTATCCGCTGTGATGGACGGAGATTTGGATCTTTTTATTAACGCATACTTAAAATGGCAGGCGTTAAAACCAACAGAATAAGGTATTTTGATTATCATGAAATAATAGGAACTGACCTGTGCAGAGCGCAGGTCAGTTTTTCTGTATAAAGGGTTTTGTAAGTGTGTAAACTTTACTGCGTAAAAGTGTTGCATCTTTTTAAGGAATGTGGTACCCTATCTTTGTTGCAAAAACAAATGTTTCTCGGAGAGAAACACAGGAGGCGTTCGATGAGCGAAAAAACAAGATATTTTGTTCTGAAACAGAAAGCTGTTCCAGAAGTTCTTTTAAAGGTAGTGGAAGCGAAACGGCTTTTAGAATCTGGAAAAGTTCCGTCCGTGCAGGAGGCGGCAGAACAAGTAGGAATCAGTCGTAGTTCATTTTACAAATATAAGGATGACATTTTCCCATTCCATGACAATGCAAAAGGAAGGACCATCACCATGGTCATTCAGCTGGAGGATGAGCCGGGATTATTGTCAGTACTGTTGCGGATCGTGGCTGATTTTCAGGCAAATATTCTTACCATTCATCAGAGTATTCCGGTAAACGGAATAGCGTCTCTGACACTGAGCGTTGAAGTTCTTGCTGAAACGAAAGATATGCAGCAGATGGTTGATACAATTGAACAGCAGCAAGGTGTACATTATTTGAAGATTTTAGCGAGGGAGTAAAGAGTTATGGCAAAGATCGCATTATTAGGATATGGAACAATTGGTTCAGGTGTTGCAGAAGTTCTGCGTGTAAACGAAGCAAGTATCGCAAAGAAAGCTGGCGAACTGATTGAGATTAAATATATTTTGGATTTAAGAGATTTCCCTGGTGACATCAATGAAGATAAGATTGTTCATGATTTTGAAATCATTGAAAAAGATGAAGAGATTTCAGTTGTTGTGGAAATGATGGGCGGAGTTGAGCCTGCATATACATTTTGTAAGAAAGCGCTGTTGTCCGGCAAGTCTGTTGCAACTTCCAACAAAGCGCTGGTTATCAAACATGGCGCAGAGTTAATTGCTATTGCAAAAGAGCAGAACTTAAACTTTATGTTTGAGGCAAGTGTAGGCGGCGGTATTCCTATTATCCGTCCAATGCTGTCCTGTCTGACTGCAGACGTTGTAGAAGAAATTACAGGTATCATGAACGGCACAACGAACTACATGCTCTATCAGATGACAGAGAATGGCGCAGAGTTTGACGATGTTTTAAAAGATGCTCAGGCAAAAGGTTATGCAGAAGCTGATCCTACTGCAGATATTGAAGGACATGATCCATGCAGAAAGATTGCTATCCTCACATCATTAGCAAGTGGCAAACAGGTTGATTTTGAACAGATCCACTGTGAAGGTATTACAAAAATCTCTGCCACAGATATTAAATATGCCAAAGCAATGGGAAGAAAGATCAAACTTTTGGCGTCCAGCTGGTTAAAAGATGGACAGTACAGTGCGCTGGTAGCACCTGTTTTGCTGGATGATGCGCATCCATTGTACGGTGTTGACAATGTATTTAATGGAATTTTTGTTCATGGCAATATGCTGGATGATGCAATGTTTTACGGACGTGGAGCAGGATCTCTGCCAACAGCCAGTGCTGTAGTTTCTGATATCGTAGACATTGTGAAACACGTTGGCAAACACGTGCGTATTGAATGGTCTGAAGAAAAACTGGAATTAGGCGATTACAAAAATGCAGAATATAAATTCTTTGTTCGTGCGAAAGCAAGTGCGGCAGAAGCAGAAGCGGCATTTGGACCGATTATGTGCATCTTTATTCCTGGTGTGACAGACGAAATTGCTTTTGTGACAGAAAACATGGATGGCCATGCTTATGAAGCGGCAGCGGCAAAATTAGATATCATTAATATGATCCGTGTGAAATAAGGAGAAATATGAAATATATAGTAGTGTTGGGCGACGGCATGGCTGACCGCCCATTGGAAGAATTAAGTGGAAAGACACCATTGTCTTATGCAAAAAAACCAGTGATGGATGAACTTGCAAAAAAAGGAGAGATAGGTCTGCTTCACACGATTCCGGAGGGAATGAAACCAGGAAGTGATACGGCGAATCTTTCTGTGCTTGGCTATGATCCACAGAAATATTATTCTGGAAGATCTCCTTTAGAGGCGCTGAGCATCGGTGTGCCAATGAAAGACACAGACATTGCTCTTCGCTGTAATATTGTAACTCTTTCTGAAGAAGAGGATACATATGAAGAGAGAACAATCATTGATCACAGCTCTGATGAGATTAGCACAGAGGATGCGGCTATTCTTGTGGAAGCAGTCCGCAAAGAACTGGAGAACGATATTTACAAGCTGTATGTTGGAACAAGTTATCGTCACTTGCTTATCTGGGACAAAGGCCAGGTGGTAGATTTGGTGCAGCCTCACGATGTGCTTGGGCAGACTATTGGACAGCATTTGCCACAGGATCCGGTTCTCCGTGAGATGATGAAGAAAAGTTATGATATTTTAGCGAACCATCCGCTGAATATCGAGCGCAAAAAGAACGGCTTAAAACCAGCCAATTCTTGTTGGTTCTGGGGCGCAGGCACAAAACCAGCCCTTTCTTCCTTTGAAGAAAAAACAGGGAAATCTGGTGCTATGATCTCTGCTGTTGATCTGTTGAAAGGTATCGCGGTAGGATCTTCCATGAAAGTAATTGAAGTTGAAGGCGCAAATGGCGGTCTTCACACCAATTACGAAGGGAAAGCCCAGGCAGCAGTAGATGTGCTTACAAAAGAAGGTTATGATTTTGTGTATGTGCATGTGGAAGCTCCAGATGAGATGGGGCATCAGGGAAGTGTTGAGAGAAAGGTTCAGTCCATTGAACTGTTGGATCAGAGACTGATTCGCTTAATTAAGGAAGGAATGGAAGCGGCAGGGGAAGATTATCGTATGTTGGTGTTGCCAGATCATCCAACTCCAATCTGTATCCGCACACATTCTTCCGAACCAGTGCCATATGTTCTGTATGACAGCACAGCTGTTCAGAATAATGAATGGTCTTACAATGAAGCAGATGCAGAAGCAAGCGGCAATTATATAGCAGAAGGTCATACGATGATCGATTATCTGTTAAGCAAATAATAAGTAAAAAGAAAAGGCTGTTATGAGTCAGCGGCAAAAAGTTGCCGGGTCATAACAGCCTTATTTTTATATGTTGAAATAGTGATCTGGTTCTGTTTGTTCCACTGGGTCAGCAGGTTTGCTTTGGGTTGGCTCTACGATGGTTTCGTAGAACACGATCAAAGTCTGCTGTACATATGGTTCAATCCAGATAAATGCGATGCAGAATGTTAAAATGCCTAAAAGATACAGTCCGATAAAGGAAAGGATCAAAAGGAATAAACGCCATTTGTTGCCTTTCATATAACGCCAGCTGGAAGAGAGGGCTTCCATGGCTCCCATATCAGGGTCATCAATCATAAGAAGCGGTGCCAGGGCAAATCCCAATGACAAGATTAAGGAAATGATGGCAAGAATGATAGTGACAAGAGATGGAACTATCATAGCAGTAGCTGCGGCAACAGCTTCTTCAGTAGTGCCGTAGATCATAATGTTGGCTTGATTGGTTATGATCTGAGATGGAATGACACTTAAATAAGTGATAATAGCCAATATTAAAGATACTGTCAGGAATCGGTTGCTTCCGTTTTTGATCGGGAATGTCAGCTGCGCGATGGAGAGTTCTTTTCCACGGGCGGCATTTAAATGCATATGATAAAGACCAACATAAAAGAATATTGTCAGCCATTCGATAACGAATATGGCCACATAGAAGATTATCATGCGCATAGGGGTAAAGGCGCTGCCTGCCATAGGGGTTGCGATGCTGCTGGCAATCGTTGAGATGATAATTACCAAAAGCGTTCCGGCGATGACTGCTCCGTAGTTGCCCAAAAGCTGTTCTCTTGCTTTGGCCTTCATTACCTTGATTTTCTTAGGGTTTAAAGATGTATTTTCCATATTGATATAACGCTCCAATCTGATAAAATAATTTAAGCATCTTAATTGAGGACACAATAATGCAGCGAAAAAGAATCATAACATGTCCAGAAGACGGATTGTTTTTGGCGGGATGGCTCATCTTAGCAGCAATCATTCTTCTGGCAACCATTAAAAAATGCATATTCCCTGAAGTGAACATTATAGCAAGTATGTTCCCGTGCTACATATATGAGACTACGGGGTTTCTCTGCCCTGGATGTGGCGGAAGCCGTTCCGTGGCAGCCCTTCTGCGAGGAGAAGTATTGACCAGCCTGATAAATTTCCCCCTGGTTGTTTATGGGGCAGGGATGTATCTGTGGTTTATGATTAGTCAGACCCTACAGCGCGTCAGTGGAAACAGATTAAAAATCGGACTTCGCTGGCGCCACGGATATCTGTGGGTGGCGCTGGTAATCTTAATCGGGCATTTTGTGTTAAAAAATGTTTATTTTATAGTGACGGGTATGACACCTTTTGTGTAGGTCCTTACTGTAATTCCATCATTTCCTCAAATGTTAATCCGTACATTTCTGAGAAAGATTCGTTCATAACAGCTGTGACTTCATTCATCAATCCTTCGATGCTTCCGTAGTTTACAATGATATTATGGATTGTTGCAGCAAAGATGATGACGGAGAGAATGATGGCGATCAAACCAAGGATAAAGCCCACCCGAGAGGATTTGGTCAGTTTGAAACTGTCACCTCTGGCTAACAGTGCAAATATAATGGCCAGTGCGCCAAATAAAACACTAAAGACGATGCTGCACATAAGAATGCATCCAAGGATACCGCAGACCAAAGAGGCGATTGCAAGACCCTCTCCTTTATTGCGTTGTCTATTGTTCATAAGAAAGTAAACCTCCTTTGATTTTCTACAGACATCATTTTACCACGGAGATAGGTAAAAAACAATGTTCTCACAAAAGTCTGCCACTTGATGCAAGGGAGGACATTTTGTATAATAAAAGGTGGCTTTAAAATAAGCAGAAAAAGATCTATATGTAGTAAAGGAAGTTTTGTATGGATATTATTCGCGTATTAGCAACAGAATTAGGAATCAGACCTGCTCAGGCAGAGGCTGCTGTGAAACTGATTGATGAAGGAAACACAATTCCTTTTATTTCTCGTTATAGAAAGGAAGCGACAGGCGCGCTCAATGATGAGGTGCTCCGTAACCTTTTCGAGAGATTGAATTACCTTCGCAATTTGGAGGAGAAAAAACAGCAGGTGCTTTCTAGTATTGAGGAGCAGGGACAGCTGACAGAGGAGCTGCGTGAAAAGATCCTGGCTGCTCAGACATTGGTAGCTGTGGATGACTTGTATCGTCCATACAGGCCAAAGCGTCGTACCCGCGCAACCGTAGCGAAAGAAAAAGGGTTGGAGCCTTTGGCCAATATTCTGCTTTTGCAAAAGACCAAGAACCCTATGTTAAAAGAAGCGGAGAGTTATGTGGATCCTGAAAAAGAAGTGGCAACACCAGAGGAAGCTTTGGCTGGTGCCATGGATATTGTGGCAGAAGCTATTTCTGATGAAGCAGAATACCGCCAGGAGATTCGCAGGCTTACAATGCAGAAGGGGATTTTGGCTTCAGAAGCCAAGGAAGACACAGCAGAATCTGTGTATGAGATGTATTATCATTTTGCAGAGCCGGTTGCAAAACTTGCAGGACATCGTGTTCTTGCGGTAAACCGTGGAGAGAAAGAAAAGATCCTTACTGTTAAGATCGAAGCTCCAAAGGATGATATCATCCGTTATTTAGAAAAGAAAATTATTTCTAATCAGAATCCAAATACCACACCTGTTTTACAGGAAGTGATTGAAGATAGTTACAAACGTCTGATCGGGCCGGCAATTGAACGTGAAGTTCGAAGCGAGCTGACAGAAAAGGCAGAGGATGGCGCGATCAAAGTGTTCGGTAAAAACTTAGAACAGCTGTTGATGCAGCCACCTATTGCGGGACAGACTGTGTTAGGATGGGACCCTGCTTTTAGAACTGGCTGCAAGCTAGCGGTGGTTGATCCAACTGGAAAAGTGCTTGATACAGTTGTTATTTATCCAACGGCGCCACAGAATAAAGTGGCAGAGTCTATCGCCATTTTGAAAAAATTGATCGCAAAATATAAGATCACATTGATTTCTGTAGGCAATGGAACTGCATCCAGAGAATCTGAGCAGGTAATCGTAAAACTTTTAAAAGAGATTCCAGTGCCAGTACAGTATATTATCGTAAACGAAGCCGGTGCTTCTGTGTATTCTGCAAGCAAACTTGCCACAGAAGAATTCCCGAACTTCGATGTGGGACAGCGAAGTGCAGCGTCTATCGCAAGACGACTGCAGGATCCTTTGGCTGAACTTGTTAAGATTGATCCAAAGGCGATCGGTGTAGGTCAGTATCAGCATGATATGAATCAGAAGAAACTGGGCGAGACTTTGGAGGGCGTGGTGGAAGACTGCGTAAACAAAGTGGGAGTTGACCTGAATACAGCCTCTGCATCTTTGCTGGAGTATGTGTCTGGTATTTCAAAACCAATCGCAAAAAACATTGTTGCTTACAGAGAAGAGAATGGACGTTTCAACAACCGCAAGCAGTTGCTGAAGGTTGCCAAATTAGGACCAAAAGCTTTTGAACAGTGTGCAGGATTTATGCGAATTGCTGACGGGGACAATCCGTTGGATGCGACAAGTGTGCACCCAGAAAGTTATGAATCTGCTCAGAAACTGTTAGAAACACTTGGTTTTGCCACAAAAGACCTTGCGAAAGGCGGCCTGAAAGGTATTGGAGCCAAAGTGAAAGACAGAAAAGCATTGGCTGCAGAACTTGGCATCGGGGAGCTGACTCTGGAAGATATCATAAAGGAACTTGAAAAACCAGCCAGAGACCCACGAGAGGATATGCCAAAACCAATCTTGCGAAACGATGTGTTGGAGATGGAAGATCTTGCTCCAGGCATGATCTTAAAAGGTACTGTACGAAACGTAATTGACTTTGGTGCTTTTGTAGATATCGGCGTTCATCAGGACGGTTTGGTACATATTTCGCAGATTTGTGACCGTTATATCAAGCATCCGCTGGAAGCAGTATCCGTAGGTGATATTGTGGATGTACAGGTTATTTCTGTTGACGTGAAGAAGAAGCGAATTGCGCTGACAATGAAGATAGGAAAATAAGAATGATTATAGAAAGTTTTTCTCCGGAGGAAACTCTGGAGTTAGGAAAGAAAATAGGAGAATCCGCAAAACCAGGACAGGTGTTTACATTGATCGGTGATCTTGGCGTAGGTAAGACGGTATTCACTCAGGGTCTGGCCTTGGGGCTTGGTATCGATGAGCCAATCTGCAGTCCTACATTTACCATTGTTCAGGTTTATGAAGAAGGGCGGATGCCATTTTACCACTTTGATGTTTATCGCATCGGAGATGTGGAAGAGATGGACGAGATTGGATACGAAGATTATTTTTATGGCGAAGGCGTAACAATGATCGAATGGGCCAATCTGATCGAAGAAATCCTGCCACCCCTTTACCAGGAGATTACTATTGAAAAGGATCTGGAAAAGGGATTTGATTATAGAAGGATCACAATTGAGGAGGTAAGTCGCTAATGAGAATTCTGGCGTTAGATAGTTCCGGACTGGTGGCAAGTGTTGCTGTCGTGGAAGACGACAACATGCTGGCAGAATATACTGTAAATTATAAAAAGACTCATTCCCAGACACTTCTCCCAATGTTGGATGAGATTGCAAAAATGATCAATCTGGATTTGAACACCATTGATGCCATCGCAGTGGCAGCAGGGCCAGGTTCCTTTACAGGACTTCGTATCGGTTCAGCAACAGCGAAAGGGTTAGGATTGGCTTTGGACAAACCATTGATATCTGTTCCTACAGTGGATGGTTTAGCTTATAACCTTGTTGGACACAGAGATATGATCTGTCCCCTTATGGATGCCAGAAGAAATCAGGTGTACACAGGACTGTATCAGTTTGACGGCAATGATATGGAGACTATATTGCCACAGTGTGCTGTTGGGATTGAGGAGATCATTTTAAAAGTAAACGAAGTCAGTGCGCCAATTGTCTTTTTGGGAGATGGCGTGGCTGTGTTTAAAGATTATATTGCAGAGCATTGTCAGGTGCCTTATAGTTTTGCCCCTGGCCACATGAACAAGCAGCGTGCGGCTGCAGTAGCTTCACTGGCCCTTGTCTATGCGAAAGAAGATAAGCTGGAATCTGCGGCAGAGCACAGACCAGATTATCTGCGCTTGTCTCAGGCAGAACGTGAACTGGAAGAAAAACAGCGCAAGGCGCAGGAGATGGCTCATGCAGAATAGTAAGATTCGAAAGATGACAGCATTGGATGTGGAGTCGGTTCATGAGATAGAGTGTCTGTCTATCACACCGCCTTGGACAAAACAAGGGTTTGTGGACGGATTGGCCAACGAAAATGCGAAATTTTACGTGGCAGAATCTGCGGATGGAAAAATTCTGGGATATTGCGGACTCTATTTCGCTGCAGATGAAGGTGAGATCACCAATGTGGCTGTTCATCCAGAATACCGAAAATGCGGCATCGGAGATCAGATTATAGAGGCTGTGTCTGTGGATGCAAAAGAGAGTGGACTTGCCCAGATATTTTTGGAAGTGCGCGCCTCCAACATGGCTGCTCAACGATTGTATGAGAAGCATGGATTTGTGTCCCAGGGGATTCGAAAGAATTTTTATCGGGAGCCAAAGGAAGACGCCATTGTTATGGTTTGTTCTCTTTGAGAACCTTTTACAAAAGATGATGATTTGAAGACCAGTTTTACAGGAGGAGAAATCATGATCAAAAATGAAAGAAGATACTGTGATTGCTGTGGCAAGGAATTTGCCATGGAAAAAGACATGTTTTTGGAAGAGTTTCTTCATATAGAAAAGGAATGGGGATATTTTTCAAACCAGGACGGAATGAATTTGTCTGCAGATGTGTGCGAAAAATGTCTCATGGATTGGATTCAGACTTTTCGCTATAAACCGGAAATGTCTGAGAGAAATGTTTTATAAGTTTGTTTGAAATAGAAGAGAGAGAATAGAATGTTAGATGTTTGTTTGCTTGGAACCGGCGGCATGATGCCGCTTACATATCGAAAACTTACAGCGCTGATGACTCGCTTTAACGGCAGTAATCTGCTGATTGACTGTGGTGAAGGAACACAGGTAGCAGTAAAAGAACGTGGATGGAGTTTTAATCCCATTGACGTGATTTGTTTCACCCATTATCACGCGGATCACATCAGTGGTTTGCCAGGGCTTTTGCTCACAATGGGAAATGCAGACCGTACAGAACCTGTGCTTATGATTGGGCCAAAAGGTTTGGAAAGGGTAGTGAATGCGCTCCGCATCATTGCACCGGAACTTCCTTTTGAGATCAAGTTCCATGAGTTGACAGAGAGAGAAGAGACGATAGAAGTAAATGGATACAAGCTTACTGCGTTCAGAGTGAACCACAACGTGCTTTGCTATGGATATACAGTAGAGATCGAGCGCGCGGGAAAGTTTGATGTAGAGCGCGCGGTTGCCCAAGGTGTGGATAAGAAGTACTGGAGCTTGCTGCAGAAAGGTGAAACTGTGGAAGCTGATGGTAAAGTGCTGACACCGGACATGGTTTTAGGCCCAAAACGAAAAGGCATCAAGGTTACTTACTGCACGGATACAAGACCGACACCAGCCATTGCAGAAAATGCAAAAGAAGCGGATCTGTTTATCTGTGAAGGTATGTATGCGGAAAAAGAAAAAGAAGCAAAAGCGAAACAGTATAAGCATATGACTTTCTACGAGGCGGCAAAAATTGCAGCGGACGCGAATGTGAAAGAACTGTGGCTTACACATTTCAGCCCATCTTTGGTGCACGCTGAAAACTACATGCCTGCAGTAGAGAAAATCTTTGCAAATTCACATTTGGGTAAAGATGGCAAAACAGTAGAATTGTTGTTTGAAGATTAGGAATTATGTAAACCAGCAGCAAATAACAATGGAGATATGATAATGGAAAAAGATGTAATTATATTAGCAATAGAAAGCTCCTGTGATGAAACAGCGGCTGCAGTAGTGAAAAATGGCAGAGATGTTCTTTCCAATGTGATTTCTTCCCAGATCGATCTGCACACTTTATATGGCGGGGTAGTGCCTGAGATCGCATCAAGAAAACATATTGAGAAGATTAATCAAGTTATCCAGGAAGCACTGGATCAGGCCGATGTAACGCTGGATGATATTACCGCGATTGCGGTTACTTATGGCCCAGGGCTTGTTGGGGCGCTCCTTGTGGGAGTGGCAGAAGCAAAAGCTATCAGCTTTGCCCGCAACATTCCGCTGATTGGCGTTCATCATATTGAAGGACACATTAGCGCAAATTATATTGAAAATAAAGATTTAGAACCACCATTCTTGTGCCTGGTAGTTTCTGGCGGACATACCCATCTTGTAAGTGTACAGGATTATGGTAAATACGAGATTCTCGGACGCACTCGCGATGATGCGGCAGGGGAAGCCTTTGACAAGGTTGCCCGTGCAATTGGGCTTGGTTATCCAGGAGGACCAAAAATTGAGAAGGCGGCGCGAGAAGGTAATCCTCAGGCTATGGATTTCCCACGAGCAAAAATCAATGACAATGTGTACGATTTCAGTTTTAGTGGGGTGAAATCTGCAGTTCTTAACTATATAAACGGATGCAATATGCGTGGGTTAGAGATTAATCAGGCTGATATCGCAGCCTCTTTCCAAAAAGCTGTAACAGACGTGTTGATTGATCACGCGATGCATGCAGCAAACGAACTGGGGGTAAAGAAGCTTGCTATCGCAGGTGGTGTTGCCTCTAATGGCGCTCTTCGTGAAGGAATGAGAGAGGCTTGCAAAAAACGAGGAATCAGTTTTTATCACCCATCACCAGTGCTCTGTACAGACAATGCGGCAATGATTGGTGCTGCAGCTTATTATGAATATCTTGCGGGGACACGACATGGCTGGGATCTGAATGCCATTCCAAACCTGAAATTGGGAGAACGATAGGATGAAAAACGTAGCAATCCTTTTGGCGGCAGGAAAAGGCAGCCGAATGAAGGCTGATATACCAAAACAATTTTTGGAAATCAATGGAAGACCTGTGCTGTATTATGCCCTTAAAACAATGGAAGACAGCTTTATGGACGAGATTATCCTTGTTACAGGGGAATCTCTGATTTCCTATTGCAAGGAAGAGATCGTTGACAAGTATGGTTTTTCAAAAGTGACAAAGATTGTCGCAGGCGGAGCGGAACGATTCCTTTCTGTGTACCAAGGGTTACTGGCTTGTGAAGATGCCACATATGTGTATATTCATGATGGCGCAAGACCTTTTATTACCCAGAAGATTTTGGGGGAAGCAAAAACTTGTGTAGAAAAGCATCAGGCATGTGCAGCTGGAATGCCGGTTAAGGATACGATAAAAATCACAGATCTGGAAGGGTTTGCGGTCAATACACCACAGAGAAATCTGGTGTGGCAGGTGCAGACGCCACAGGTGTTTGACTATAAAGTGGTTCGACAGGCGTATGACAAATTGTTGGATATGGACCCTATGCCGGTGGTGACAGATGACACCATGGTAGTGGAGACAATGACAGATGTGCCGGTAAAAATGTTCGAAGCATCTTATGAGAATATTAAGATTACTACGCCGGAAGATTTGGAAGTGGCAGAGCTGTTTGTCAGACATTTGTAGAAAATACTAGTAGAATTGTCAGTCGCAATAGTGTAATCAAAGGGGCATTACCACAATATTTTGTGGTGCAAAAAGCCTCTTTTTTTATGCAAAAATCTTTGTAAAAAAAATTAAAATAAGTTGTTGACATTGGGTACCATTTTAAGTATAATCATTTTTGCACTGCGAAAAGGAGTGCCTTGGAGAGATATCGAAGTGGTCATAACGAGGCGGTCTTGAAAACCGTTTGTCCGAGAGGGCGCGTGGGTTCGAATCCCACTCTCTCCGCTGAAAGCAATTTAATATCGCTTTTAAACAAGTCAGCAGAAGTACCCAAGAGGCTGAAGGGACACCCCTGGAAAGGGTGCAGGCCGTTAATAGCGGTGCGAGGGTTCAAATCCCTCCTTCTGCGTTCGTCGAAAGTAATTTCGACAACGAACTTTGATAACTGAACAGTGAAATATCCTTGAAAGATTCTAAGAGAATAATTCAAAGAACAAGCATA
>JAZQSD010000102.1:0-22528 GCA_045629925.1 Eubacterium sp. | reverse complement strand
ACACCGATTCTTTTAATCCTGCTGCTTCTTGTGATCACTGGATTTTTGGTTGACGGATCTTACAATCCGTTCCTGTACTTTAGATTTTAGGAGGTGCCCATGAAGAATAGTAAAAAACACCTTGTCATTTGCGGCGCCGTTATCCTGCTTTTTGCAATTCTGTCCACCTTCTGTTTCTTTGGGCCGAAAGCAACTTACTCAGACAGTGAACGACGACCATTGGCTGATTTCCCAGAATTGTCATGGAAGAATATGGTGTCAGGCCAGTTTATGGATGAGTTCGAGACCTACGCAGCAGACACATTCCCTTTAAGAGAAGTATTTCGCGGCATCAAGTCCCAAACAACCCTTTTTGCCATGGGACAAAAGACAAACAATGACATTTACCTTCACGAAGGTTATCTTTCTGCTCTTGAATATCCGATGGATACAGACTCCATCCAACATGCTGCAGATGTGTTCCAAGGAATTTATGAAACTTATTTAAAAGATGCCAACACTAACGTTTTCGTATCTGTAATCCCTGACAAAAACGCCTATCTGGCATCATCTGCAGGACAGTTATGTATGGACTATAAGGTTTTTGAAGCTGAATTCGAGACAAAAACATCTGCTTTTGCATCTTACATCAGCATCTCAGATCTGTTGTCTGCAGAAGATTATTATTATACGGACTCCCATTGGCGCCAGGAAAATCTTGCCGATGTAGCCGATCGACTGATGAGCACCATGCACTATGGAAATACCTCATCTCAGGAAACACCTTTGATTTCTTATACTACGATAGAATGGGACAAGCCATTTTACGGAGTCTACAAAGGACAATCCGCTTTGCCTCACAAAGGCGACACCCTGCGCTGGCTAAGCAATGACATCATCGATCAAATGTCCGCTTATGATCATCAGAATCAAACAGCAATCCCTGTATATAACACGGATAAAGCCGCGGGCAAAGATCCATATGAAGTATTTTTATCAGGGCCGCTCTCTTTGGTAACCATTGAAAACCCAATGGTAAATACGCAAAAGGAACTTATTCTTTTCAGAGATTCTTTTGGTTCTTCCATTGCGCCTTTGTTAGCCCAGGGATACCATAAAGTTACATTGATTGACATTCGTTATCTGCCATCTAATATGATTGGCAAGTATGTTGATTTTTCAAACAGCGATGTTCTGTTTTTATACAGCACATCTGTGTTAAACAATAGCGAAACGTTAAAATAATGACAATATAATGATAAAATAGTGCCAAACACAACTGTTTAGCACTATTTTTTTGTCATTTTATGTGCAGTTTGCCCCTATCACGTGATAAAAAAATAACTAAATTGTAAATTCAATATGATTGTGGTATTATTGACGCATATATCGGTTTTTAAGGAGGCTGACAAAGTGAGCAGATTAACAATCACAACCAAAGACAGCGCACAAGCTACAATGGAAACCATGTACAAAGACCTGGAACGTAGAATCGTTGCCAGCCCTCCAGGCCTGTGTCCAATCGACTTGACCGCATCTTTCATCAAGATGTGCCTGGCTCAGTCCTGTGGTAAATGTATCCCTTGTAGAGTGGGTTTGAAGAAATTAGCAGGATTATTTGACAAAGTTTTAGATAATAATGCTACTTTAGAAACATTAGATTTAATCAAGGAAACAGCTAACAGCATCTATCTGTCTGCAGACTGTGCAATCGGATACCAGACAGCATCCACTGTTTTAAAGGTGATCGATGGCTGTATGGATGATTTCCTTTCCCATATTGAAAAAGGAATCTGTACATGCAACACCAATACTTCTGTTGCCTGTGTACAGAACTGCCCAGCTGGCGTAGACGTACCTGGCTATGTGGCTCTGATCAAGGAAGGCCGCTACGCAGATGCTATCCGTCTGATCCGTCGCGATAATCCAATGCCAGCTACATGTGCATATATCTGTGAACATCCTTGTGAAAATCTTTGCAAGAGAAATATTATTGACGCCCCTGTTAATATCCGCGGTCTTAAGAAATTTGCTGTTGATAACGCAGGTGAAGTACCAGTTCCAAAATGTGCACCACCAACTGGAAAGAAAGTTGCCATCATCGGCGGCGGTCCTTCCGGACTTACTACAGCTTACTACCTTTCCCTTATGGGCCACAAGGTTACTATTTTTGAACAGAGACCGCAGCTTGGCGGTATGCTTCGTTACGGTATTCCTAACTACCGTCTTCCTAGAACACTTCTTGATAAAGAAATCGAGATGCTCTTATCAACAGGAGTTGAGGTAAAATTCAACGTCTGTGTAGGAACAGATATTACTCTGGAAGATCTTCAGAGAGATTTTGATGCAACATTTATCTCCATCGGTGTTCATGCTGTTAAGAAGCTTGGCATAGATGGCGAAGATGCAATTGGCGTAATCTCTGCCGTAGAAATGCTCCGCGAAATCGGACACAACAACCTTCCAGACTACTCTGGCAAACGTGTCGTTGTAGTTGGCGGTGGCAATGTTGCAATGGACGTTGCCAGAAGTTCCATCCGTTTAGGTGCAGAATCAGTTAGCCTTGTATATCGTCGCCGCAAGTCCGACATGACCGCTCTGAAAGAAGAAGTGGAAGGTGCGGAGGCAGAAGGCTGTGACGTTTTAGATCTTATGGCTCCACTTAGCATCGAAAAAGATGAAAACGGTCACGCAACAGGTCTCTGGGTTCAGCCACAGAGAATCGGCTACATCAAAAACGGCCGACCAGCTCCAATCAAAGCAAATATGGATCCTGTTCTTATCCCATGTGATCTGATTGTTGTTGCTATCGGTCAGAACTTAGAAAGCCAGTACTTTGCAGACAGCGGTCTTACAATCGTACGCAACCAGATCGTTACAGACAACACCGGTAAAGTACCTGATATGGAAGGTATTTTCTCTGGCGGTGACTGTGTATTTGGCCCTGCAACTGTTATCAAAGCTATCGCAGCCGGCAAAGTTGTTGCTGCAAACATTGACAACTATCTGGGCTTCCATCATGAGATTACTTGTGATGTTGAAATCCCTCCACATACATACGAAGACAAGACTCCTTGCGGTCGTGTGGAAGTTGCAGAGAGACCTGCATCCGAGCGCAAGTGTGATTTAGATCCGATCGAATATGGCATGAGCAAAGAGGAAGCTCATCAGGAAGCTTGCCGTTGCTTAAGATGTGACTATATCGGCTTCGGAGCACTGAGAGGAGGTCGTGTAGAAAAATGGTAAACATTACAATCGATGGCATTGAGTTAGCGGTAGCCTCTGGAACTACCATTCTTGATGCAGCCAAATTAGTAGGCATCAAGATTCCAACTTTATGCTACCTGAAAGAATTAAATGAGATTGGTGCCTGCCGTGTCTGCGTAGTAGAAGTAGAAGGCGTTGACCGATGTGTAACAGCCTGCAACAACTATGTTCAGGAAGGCATGGTTATCCACACAAACAGTCCAAAAGCTAGAAAAACACGTATTACAAATACAAAACTGATCCTGTCCGAGCATGATGCAAAATGCGCAAGCTGCGTTAGAAGCGGCAACTGCGAACTGCAGAAACTAGGCAACGACTTAAATATCCTTTACGTTCCATACGAGATCAAACCAGAAAAAAGCAAATGGGATCTTTCTTTCCCTCTGGTTCGTGAAGCAGACCGCTGTATCAAATGTATGCGTTGCGTTCAGATCTGTGACAAAGTACAGGATCTCCATGTGTGGGATGTCCTCTACACTGGCGGAAGAACAACTGTTGGCGTTAGAGAAAACAGAAAAATCACAGATATTAACTGTTCTTTATGCGGACAGTGTATCAAAAACTGCCCTACTGGCGCACTTCGTTCCCGTGGCGATGTTGACAAAGTGTTGGACGCTGTTGCTAACCCAGAACTTATCACTGTCGTGCAGGTAGCACCTGCAGTAAGAGCTGCATGGGGCGAAAACTTAGGACTTAGCAAGACAGATGTGACTCCAGGCAAGATGGTAAGCGCATTAAAGAAGATGGGATTTGATTTTGTATTCGATACCAACTTCTCTGCCGACCTTACTATCATGGAAGAAGGCAGTGAATTTATTGAACGACTGGGCGAAATCAAAGAATCTGGTCTTCCAATGTTCACCTCCTGCTGCCCGGGCTGGGTAAGATTTGTTAAAAAAGAGTTTCCAGAAATGTATCCTCGCCTTTCCACTGCAAAATCTCCACAGCAGATGTTCGGCGCAGTAAGCAAAAATTACTTTGCAGAAAAGATGGGCATTGATCCAGATAAAATCTTCAACGTATCCATCATGCCATGTATCGCCAAGAAAGACGAAATGACATGGGAAGATAACAAAGACGTGGATGCAGTTCTCACAACAAGAGAATTCGAGCGCATCTGCCGCATGCACTTTATCGACGTTGATAAGCTGACAGAAGAAAACTTCGATTCTCCTCTGGGCACTGGCACTGGAGCCGCTGTAATCTTCGGCGCTACCGGCGGTGTTATGGAGGCAGCTCTCAGAAGTGCTTATTACCTTGTAACAGGCAAGAACCCTGACCCTGATGCATTCAAAGTAGTTCGTGGTCTTGACGGTTGGAAAGAAGCTTCCTTCTCCATCAATGGCATCGACCTTAAGCTTGCAGTAGTCAGCGGACTTGGCAATACAAGAAAACTGCTCAACGCAATCAAAAACAAAGAAGTTACATATGATTTTGTAGAAGTTATGACTTGTCCTGGCGGCTGTATCAACGGCGGCGGACAGCCAATCCACATGGGCGGCGAAGATATTCAGGCCCGTTCTGACGTGCTCTATGGCTTAGACCGTTACAACAAGCTTCGTTTCTCTCACGAGAATCCAGATGTATTAGCTTGCTACGAAGAATATTATGAAAAACCACTTTCCCACAAAGCACATGAACAGCTTCATATGGAAAGAAACATTTAAAAACTAATTTCAATCATTAAAAAATCGGCTCCGGATAAATCCGAAGCCGATTTTTATTCTCATATTTTATTTTTATAAAACAACATATTTCAAAGCAAACAGTACCGCAAGGATATACATCAGCGGTTTTACTTCTTTTGCTTTTCCTGTAGCAATCTTAATAACTACATAAGAAATAACACCAATGGAGATACCTTCTGCAATGCTGTATGTTAATGGCATAGCCAGCAGACACAGATATGCAGGAACAGAAGATGTCCAATCTCTAAAGTTGATCTCAACAACAGCAGAAACCATAAGGAATCCTACGAAGATTAACGCTGGCGCTGTTGCAAATCCTGGAATTGCGCAAAATACAGGAGCAAAGAAGATAGCAATCAGGAAAAGGAATCCTGTTACAACAGATGCAAGACCTGTACGGGCACCTTCTGAAACACCAGATGAACTTTCTACGAATGTTGTTGTTGTAGAAGTACCTAAAACCGCACCTGCACTTGTTGCAATGGCGTCTGCCATTAATGCACTCTTAATTCTTGGAAGTTTTCCTTCTTTATCCAGCATATCTGCTTTGTTTGCAACACCAATCAATGTTCCTAATGTATCAAACAAGTCTACAAACAGGAATGCAAAGATGATAATGATAAAGTCTGCAATCTTTACACCAGAGAAATCCGCTGTGAAGCACTGACCAAAGGTTGTTTTCAAAGCTGTCAGATCAAAGGTTGACCAGCTTGGGAACAGAGAATAGTATCCGTTTGCAGCATCCACAACATATACACCTGCTGCCTGGCAGATCATTCCAAGAACCCATGTAGCAATGATACCGATCAGGATGGCACCTTTTACTTTTTTTACATATAAAATAATAATGATAAACAAACCGATGATACCAAGCAGTGCACTGATACCAGATGTAGAGAAATTGTCTCTAAAGTTAACAATGGTTACCAGTGTAGAATCATCATTTACAACGATTCCCGCGCTCTGAAGTCCGATAAATGCGCAGAACAGACCAATACCAACCGATACACCTTTCTTTAATTCCAGCGGTATGGCATTAAAAATTGCCTCTCGCACATTGGTCAATGACAGTACAATAAAGATAATACCTTCTACAAATACTGCCAGCAATGCAATCTTCCAAGAGTAACCCATGCTTCCGCATACGGTAAATGCAAAGTACGCATTAAGCCCAAGTCCTGGCGCTAAGGCAAATGGATAATTTGCCATCAATGCCATACAGAGCGTACCGATGAAAGCAGCTAAAGAAGTTGCCATCAAGATAGCATTCTTGTCCATGCCAGCAGCAGAAAGAATAGAAGGATTTACTGCCAGAATGTACGCCATGGTCATGAATGTTGTTATGCCGCCGATAACCTCAATCTTGACCGTTGTTCCGTTTTCACGTAGTTTAAATAATTTTTCTAACATAACGATCTCCCTGCAAATATCTGTTCCTTAAAGAAACGTGCTTTGCTATTTTTTTGTTATTATCAAATCCATTATACCACATTTTTCTAATTTTTATATTTTATTTATGAATGAAAGGGTTTTTCTTTACTTATATTTATGCTAAACTGCATAAGGCGACTAAATAGCTTCCTATTTTATTCGCCTGTCGGTGTACAATACACTCTACCGAAAGGAGAATCTTTATGAAATTCACCAAAATGCACGGTTGCGGAAACGATTATATCTATGTGAATTGTTTCGATGAAACCGTTTTAGATTTTAATGAAACTGCCAGAAAAGTCAGCGATCGCCACTTTGGCATTGGCTCAGACGGGCTGATCGCAATCTGTCCTTCTGACAAAGCAGACTGCATGATGCGTATGTTTAATTCAGATGGAACCGAAGGAAAGATGTGTGGAAATGCAATCCGCTGTGTGGCAAAATATGTATATGACAACAAAATGGTAGACAGAACAACCATCACTGTAGACACCCTTTCCGGAATCAAAACACTGATTCTTCATGTAGAAGATGACAAGGTTAAGAAAGTGGTCGTGGATATGGGCGAACCTGCTCTGAATCCAGACACAATTCCAATGGTAATTCCTAACCATGAAGACCATACAGCCATCAATGTTCCAATCCAAATCGAACTTGAAGGCAAAACCTATGACTATCAGATTACCGGTGTTTCTATGGGCAACCCTCACGGTGTTGTTTTCGTAGATGATGTACACGCGTTAAACCTGGAAAAGATCGGTCCTCTTTTTGAGCACCACGCTTATTTCCCAGACAGAGTAAACACTGAATTTGTGGACATCATTGACAGACAGAACATCAATATGCGCGTATGGGAACGCGGTTCTGGAGAAACTCTTGCCTGTGGAACAGGGTCGTGTGCCAGCGTTGTAGCCTGCATCTTAAATGACTACACAGACAACAAGGTTACTGTACATCTCTTAGGCGGCGATCTTGAGATTGAATACGACGCAACTCACAACCGGGTATTTATGACAGGTCCTGCTGCCACAATCTGTACTGGAGAAATAGACATCTAATTATATAAGAAGGAGACTCTTATGAAATTATCCAGCTTACTTACAAAACTTGAATACAAATGTTTAAAAGGAACTGTTGATACAGAAATCAATGCTCTTGTTTACGACTCTAGAAAAGTTGCTCCGGGAGACGTGTTCGTGTGCATCAGCGGAACTGCCCGAGATGCCCATGATTTTGTAGTGGATGTAGCTCAGAAAGGCGCAGCTGCCATTGTTGTGGAACGAAACGTTCTGGATCAGTTAGAGGATTTTGATATTACAGTCATTCAGACAGACAACAACCGTCTGGCTCTTGCTTGTATGTCTGCAGATTATTTTGGAAATCCTGCCGAAAAGCTGACCACCATCGGTGTTACCGGTACAAAGGGCAAAACTACCACTACCTATATGGTAAAATCCGTCCTTGAAAAAACCGGCCTTAAGACAGGTTTGATCGGAACAATCGAAACTATAATCGGTGATGAACATATTCCTGCCAACAACACAACTCCAGAATCCTACATTCTTCAGGAATCTTTTGCCAAAATGGTAGAAGCCGGCTGCAAATGTGTTGTAATGGAAGTTTCTTCTCAGGGACTTATGCTCCACCGTGTTTCTGGATTTACTTTTGACTTTGGTATTTTCACAAATCTTTCAGAAGACCACATTGGTCCAAATGAACATACAGACTTTGACAACTATTTAGAATGCAAAGCGATGCTTTTCAAACAGTGTAAAGTAGGTATTGCCAATGCAGATGACCCATATGTGGACCGCATCATCGAGCAGGCTACTTGCCAGGTAGAAACTTTTGCACTGGAAAATCCTGCCGACTTAAAAGCAAACAATTTAGAGCTGTTTACAAAACCAGGCATTTTAGGCATCCGTTATCACATGACTGGCAAAGTGGATATGCCTGTGGAAGTAGACATCCCAGGCCGTTTCAGCGTGTACAATTCCTTGACAGCCATCGCTGTTTGCCTGCATTTTACAGATGACCTTGGGCTGATTCAGAATGTATTGAGAGATGTTCAGGTAAAAGGCCGTGTAGAAATCGTTCCAGCATCAGACAAGTTCACACTTATGATCGATTATGCACACAATGCCATGAGTCTTGAAAGCTTGCTGAAATCTTTAAAAGAATACAATCCTAAGCGGTTGGTAACCCTCTTTGGCTGTGGCGGCAACCGTGCTCGTGCCCGCCGTTTTGAGATGGGGGAAGTTTCCTCTAGAATGTCAGATCTTACAATCATTACTTCTGACAATCCACGTTTCGAAAAACCTGCAGATATCATTGCCGACATTATCGAAGGCGTAAAGAAAGCTGATGGCGAATATATCATGATCGAAGATCGAAAAGAAGCCATTGCTTATGCTATCGATCATGGCCAGGAAGGTGATGTTATCGTTATCGCCGGCAAAGGCCACGAAGACTATCAGGAAATCGAAGGTGTGAAGTACCACTTAAGCGATCGCGAAGTGGTGGAAGAACACGTGGCATCTAAATAATTATTCTTATTTTGCAAAAAACAGGTCTATCCTTTGAATTTCGTTGCGGAAATCCAGGCAGACCTGTTTCTTTTGTTTTTGTCACTTTACCGCGTTACTGCTTTATTTGTTTGCCATGTCGCAGTTTTTGTGTTATGATGGTTTCAATTCTATTTTGCAGATTCCGCACATTATAAAAAAGGAGAGATTTGTTATGACACCTCAGACCATAGGTATTTTAATCGTTATGATCTTGTACATTGCCGGCATGATCATTATCGGTGCTTTTTATTCTAAGAAAAATAACGATGCAGGCGACTTCTATCTGGGCGGTCGTAAGCTTGGCCCATTCGTCACCGCAATGAGTGCAGAAGCTTCCGATATGAGCGGATGGCTCTTAATGGGTCTTCCAGGATTAGCCTATCTGGTTGGTATTGCTGAAGCTGGTTGGACAGCGATTGGTCTGGCCGTTGGTACATACATCAACTGGCTGATCGTTGCAAAAAGGCTGCGCCGCTATACTGCCAAAGCCAACAACTCCATTACGATCCCAGATTTCTTCAAAAATCGTTATAGAGACAACAGCAATGCACTGCTGATCGTATCTGCCCTGATCATTGTAATCTTTTTCGTACCTTATACAGCATCTGGATTTGCTGCCTGCGGAAAATTATTCTCAACAATATTCGGTGTACAATACTTACCAGCAATGATTATCGCTGCTATCATTATCATTGCATACACTACATTAGGCGGATTCCTTGCTGCCAGCACAACCGACTTTATCCAAAGTATTGTTATGACCATCGCCCTGGTTATTGTACTTGCTTTTGGTGTGAAAGTAGCCGGCGGTTTTGACGCAGTTATCGATAACGCCAGCTCTTTAACAGGTTTCTTCTCCCTGTTTGAAGTTCATGATCCGGCAACAAATACAATGACCGCCTACAGCGGCCTGACAATCTTCTCCACTTTGGCATGGGGACTTGGTTACTTTGGTATGCCTCACATCCTGCTGAGATTTATGGCTATCGAAGACGAAAACAAATTAAAATTATCCCGTCGCGTTGCTTCCATCTGGGTTGTGATCGCAATGTTTATTGCTATCCTGATCGGTATTATCGGTCGAGCTATGACTGGCGCTGGCGCATTTGAAATGCTTAACAGCGCAGATTCCGAAAAGATTATTATTAAAATTGCAGAGCTGTTAAGTCAGAATGGCGTAATCTGTGTGATTTTAGCCGGCATTATTCTCTCAGGTATTCTGGCCTCTACAATGTCCACCGCAGATTCACAGCTCTTAGCTGCTGCTTCTAGCATGTCCCAGAACATTCTGCATGATGCCGCAAAAGTTGAGGCTGCTAAAAAACACAGCATCGCATTTGCAAGAATTACCGTTATCATTATTGCGATTATTGCTGTATTCTTAGCAAAGAATCCAGACAGTTCTGTATTCCGTATCGTATCCTTTGCCTGGGCTGGCTTTGGTGCCGCGTTCGGACCAGTTATGCTCTTTGCATTATTCTGGAAACGCTCCAACCGCTGGGGTGCCCTTGCCGGAATGATTGTAGGTGGCATAATGGTATTCTTATGGAAATTCCTCATCCGTCCACTTGGCGGTGCATGGGATATTTACGAACTGCTTCCAGCATTTATCCTTGCATGTGTAGCAATCATCATCGTAAGTTTACTTACAAAAGCTCCATCCCAGGAAATCCAGGATGAATTTGACAGTGTAAAACAGGCATAATTTTACCAAATACCCTTTTAAAAATCCCAGTGAAACGCTTCTTTCCGGAAAAAGTTTCACTGGGATTTTGTTTTCTTCTTAATTCTGTTTTTATTCTTTCTTTGTTCTAAACATACAGCTGGGTATCTCGCCCATGCATCCAATCCACCTTAAAATAATATACCAAAAAGAATATCGAACTTAAGGTCCACGTCAATGGGTAAGCCCAGTACACTACGTGAATGTCTGGAATTATCTGTACCGTAAGAGCAATGTAAGCAATTCGCACACCACACCAGAAGATCATCATAACAAACATTGGCACTATTGCCTTGCCTGCACCTCTAAAGATGGACGCCATACAATGGGACATAGCCAGCAAGAAGAAAAACACACCATTACAGCGGCAATACTCCACACCATATTGAATAACCATCGGATCCGAACTAAAGAACGCTAATAATTGTGGAGCAAAAACATGGGTCACAATACCGATTACCTCAGCAATCAAACAGCAGCACAACAATCCAAATCGAGTGCCTTTTCTTACTCTGTCGTATTCTTCTGCTCCTAGATTCTGGCTGACAAAAGTAAACATGGCCATGGTAAAACAGATTACCGGCAAAAAGGCAAAGCCCTGTATCGTAGAATAAGCTCCACACCCAGCAACAGCAATTGCTCCAAATGCATTAATATTAGACTGAACAAACACATTTGCTATGGAAATAATAGAGTTTTGAATTCCCGAAGGCACCCCATTTTTGATAATCATTCCAAACAGTTCTTTGTGGATTCGAATCTTTTTTAAAACCAGCCTAAACTCATCCGGACTTCTAAGCAGCTGAATCAAACACAGCATTGCGCTAAAACACTGAGAAATAATTGTGGCCAGCGCAGCAGAACCAACACCTAACCCCAACACGCCAATAAACAAAAGGTCTAATCCAACATTTATCACTGAAGAAATGACCAGATAGACCAACGGATGCTTGCTGTCGCCAACTGCCTGCAGAATGCCAACAAAACAATTGTAAAGAACAAACCCCAAAGAGCCTGAAAAATAAATTCGAAAATAAACTAAAGAATTTGGCAGAACTTCTATCGGAGTTCCCATAAGCCTTAGGATCACCGGCGCCAGTAACACGCCGACCACCGTAAGGATTACACCACAGATAATTCCCAAGGCCGCTGTCGTATGCACCGCTTTGTGCAAGGCATCTGCTCTTTTCGCACCAAAATATCGAGATATAACCACACCTGCGCCAATAAAAACACCTTGGAAAAATCCTACCATCAGGTAGATCAAACTGCCTGATGAGCTAACCGCTGCCAAGGCATCGCTTCCGAGAAAATTCGCCACAATCAGTGTATCCGCTGTTGTATATAATTGTTGAAATAAATTCCCCCAAAAGATAGGGATTGCAAACACTAGAATTCGCTTCCAGATTGCACCATCTGTCATTCGTACTGCACCTGAAGATGATGACATATCCATCGCCTCCTATAATCCAAACTGCTCTCTCACTTCATTGAAGGTCCTGATTGGCGGAGCTTCTTCCTTTGGTTCTCCGATAAACTTCTCCATATAAATAGTATCATACCACTTGCCAAGCTTATAACCGCTGCAAGACAATCGACCTGCCAGACGATAACCCAGTTTCTCATGAAACTGCATGCTGCCAAAATTAGAAAGTTCGTCTACCGGATATGTAATACAAGCCACCATCTTAATCAAGCCCTGGGTCGCCAACACCTCCGCCAGCCTATCATACAAAGCTCTGCCAATGCCCTGCTTTCTAACCCTGCGATTAAGATAAATGGTTGTCTCCACTCCCCAGTCATAGGCTGGACGAGCCCGGAACACACTTGCGTATGCAAATCCAAGAATCTGTCCATCTGACTCCGCCACTAAATACGGATATCGCTCTGTCACTTTACAGATTCGCCCCTTAAACTCTTCCAAAGAAGGAGCCGCATATTCAAAAGTAAGCACTGTGTTTTCTGCATAGTCTCTATAGATTTCCAGCATCTCTTTGGCATCATCCAAAGTAGCTGTGCGAATTTTTATATTTTCTGCATAAGATGTCGTCATAAGAATCACACCTTTCCTTTTTCTTGCGCTCCTTACAGTATACTCCAATTGTCGGAATTATCCAAATGGTTTGTTGGACAAATAAAAAAACCGATAAACCTATATTTCAAGGTCTATCGGTCTTAATTCATTCACACGTTATATACGCAGATTCTTATTAATCACATACGTATGGCATTAATGCTACGTGACGTGCTCTCTTGATTGCTACAGTGAGAGCTCTCTGATGTTTTGCACAGTTGCCTGTGATTCTTCTTGGAAGAATTTTACCTCTTTCAGAGATGTATCTTTTTAATTTGTTTGTATCTTTGTAATCGATAACATTATCTTTACCGCAGAATACACATACTTTTTTACGTCTGCGTCCGCCTCTTCTCTTCATTGGAGAATCGCCTTTTGCTTCTTTATTGTAAGCCATGATTGTTAACCTCCTATTTAGTTAAATGGTAATTCTTCATCAATTCCGTCTGGAATATTCATGAAGCCATCGCCAAATGCATTCACTGGTGATGGTCTGTCAGCTGGCTGAAAACCGCCGTCTGCATTTGCAGCTTTGCTTTCAGCAAACTCTTGTTCCTCAACAACAACGTCTGTTGTATATACTCTCTGTCCGTCTTTGTTTGTGTAGCTTCCTGTCTGGATACGACCAACAACTGCGATCTTTGTACCCTTGCGGAAATACTTTTCAGCAAACTCAGCCTGACGGCCAAATGCTACGCAGCCAATGAAATCTGCTGACTGTGTATCACCATCACGTCTGAATCTTCTGTCTACGGCGATTGTATATCTTGCAACTGCTGTTGACTGTTCACCCTGAGAGTATCTTACTTCAGGATCTCTGGTCAAACGTCCCATTAAAATGACTTTATTCATTTAATGTCACTCCTTTTCTCTTAAGAAAAAAACAATTATGCTTCTTTTTTAACGCATAAGAATCTGAGTACGTTGTCCATAATACGAGCGCGCTGTTCTAATTCACCAGGAACTGTTGATGCAGCTTCGAACTGAATGAAGTAGTAGTAGCCTTCTGTCATTTTCTGGATTTCGTAAGCTAATTTTCTCTTACCCCAGTCTTCTACTTCTGTAACAACACCGCCGAAACGAGCAATATATTCTTTTGCTTTTTCTACAGTAGCTGTTCTCGCATCATCTTCGATTTTTGCATTAACAATCAGTGCTAATTCATACTTGTTCATGCGAATGTACCTCCTTTTGGTCTCTGGCCCACTAACTAGGTAATGAGCAAGGAAATTTATAATCTGTCACGAATAGATATGTTATCATATTCAAAATCAAGATTCAAGCTTTTTTATTAATTTTTTTGTGCTTTTTTCAACGACTTTTCGCTGTATCATAATCTGATGTCCGCAGCCCTGACACTTTAATCTAAAATCCGCTCCAACTCGCAAAATCTCCCAATCGAAACTGCCGCATGGATGCTTTTTCTTCAGGGTTACCACATCTCCCACTTCATAATTTAACATGTGTTTCTTCCTTATAATTATACTTCCAGCTGAGAGAAGATCTCGCCGATTGCTCCCTGCACAAGCAAGTCCGCATTTTTGTCTCTCGGTGTAGAAGATTTGTTTACAAGAATCAGCTTGTTGCCTCTGTAATAATCGATAAGCCCTGCCGCTGGATATACCGCTAAGCTGGTTCCGCCGATAATCAGCACATCTGCGTTTCTGATAGCATAGATAGAATCCTCTATACACTGGTTATCAAGACCCTCTTCATACAAAACAACATCTGGTTTTACCATACCTCCGCACTCACACCGTGGCACACCGCTGCTGTGAAGGATGTCCTCTGCACTGTAGAACTTACCGCATCTCATGCAATAGTTGCGCAGAACACTTCCATGCAGTTCCATAACACGCTTGCTTCCCGCCGCCTGATGCAAACCATCAATATTCTGTGTGATCACAGCTTTCAGCTTCCCCGCCGCCTCCAGTTCTGCCAATTTCAGATGGGCTGCATTTGGTTTCGCATCCAAACAAAGCATCTTATCTCTGTAAAATCGATAAAACTCTTCTGGTTTTTTCATAAAAAACGTATGGCTTAAGATTGTTTCCGGCGGATAGTCATACTTCTGATTATAGAGCCCGTCCACACTTCTAAAATCTGGGATTCCCGACTCTGTGCTCACTCCCGCGCCGCCAAAAAAAACGATGTTGTCGGATTCTTTTACAATCTGTTTTAACTGTTCCACTGCTGTCATCTGCATCCCTCCTCTTTCAATCAAAATACCACATTTCATGGGCTTTGGCAAAACCTACAAATTGCATTTTCTTAATATTTTCTGAAAAAACACTCTTTTTTCATAATTATATGTTAGCATTCTTGACAACCTGATTTTTTAGCCGTTTAATGAACGGGTGGAGAGTATATATTTATGAAAAAACTAGTTTCGATTATTAAAAAAATTTATACAGAGATAAAAGAAAACATCCATTTTTCCTGGGCAGGAAAACTTGGAAAATTTCTTGGCGCAGCCGTTACAGCATTTATGCTGATCTTTGTTTTCGCAAACAGAGATCTCTATTTAAATCCGGATCTGGACCTTACCTATGGCACAGCCCTTTTTGTAATCTCCCTGATCTGTGCCCCAGCCTGCGGGCTTTTGATCGCAGTAAAAACTTCTGTTGGCAGCAAGTACAAAGCAATTGCCAATACGATCCTATTCTTTTTACTGCCTGTGGCTACACTTCAGATGGTAGAAGCTTTTAATGGAAAGTTTATCTATGAATTTTATATCACAACGTTTTTCTTAAACTACGCCGTGATCCTGACCCTTTATCTGTTCTTTTATTTTCTTGTGGGCAGATTCCACGGGGTTGTGCTGATTGTTAACATTTCCCTCTTGGTATGGAGTCTTCTCAACTATTTCATCCAGCTTTTCAGAGGATCACCTTTCATCCCGCTGGATGTGTTAAGTTTTGGAACAGGACTTGGTGTGGCGGATGGTTTCGTTTATGAATTGTCTTGGCAGCTGATCATGGGATGCATTCTGTTCTTCATGATCTATCTTGTCAACAAGCATTGCCGCAATGTAATGCCTACCAAAACCAAATTTAAAGTGCTCACAAAGATTCTTTCTGGCGGATTGGTTGCCGTATTCCTGCTCACATTCTTCTGCACAGATTACGTTAACAACTTAGGATACAGACCAGACTTTTTCAATCAGGCAAGAGGTTACAAAAACACTGGTTCTTTCTTTAACTTCTGCTTAAACGGCAGATATATGCACGTATCAAAACCAGACAGTTACAGTGCCAAAAACACGGAAGCTCTTATTTCCCAATATTTAGAAGAAGCTGGCACAAGCATAGAGGGCAACACTTCCATCAACATCCTCACCGGAGAAAATGACTATGTACCTAATGCAGATGGCACAATGCCACATCTGATCTGCATTATGAATGAATCTCTTTCAGACCCTAGAAATTTCGGGGAATTGCAAACAAACGAGGAGCTGTTCCCGTTTTTGGATAACCTTACAGAAAACACCATCAAAGGGAATCTTTTCATCCCTGTATACGGCGCGGGAACCAGTAATTCTGAGTTTGAATTTTTAAGTGGAAACACGGTATCACATCTTCCAAGTGGAAGTAATGCCTATGAAGCATATATTAAGGATACTCAGGCTACCCTTGTATCCACTTTAAAAAGCATGGGCTACTCTGCACATGCATACCATCCATATTACAAAGACGGATGGAATCGACCATCCGTGTACAATCTGATGGGCTTTGAATCTTACACTGCCATTGAAGATTTCATCGACAGCGATATCTTAAATGAATACATTGAAACCAACAATGCGGAAACCTATAACATCCGTCTGCAGGAATCTTATCCTGACAAAAACATTCTTGTCCGCAGATTCGTAGGTGACTCTTACGATTACAAGATGGTAGAAGAAATGTTTGAAGAAAGGGATACCTCCAAACCATTTTTCGTTTTCAATGTAACAATGCAGAATCACAGCGGATACGCAGTTTCCTATCGAAACTTCCCGCAAACGGTTCATGAAACCAATATGGACGGCAGTTATCCGATGGCAAATCGCTACCTGTCTCTGATAAACGAATCCGACAGAGCTTTCCAGGAGCTGGTGGAATATTTCAAAAACGTGGACGAACCAACAATCATCTGTATGTTTGGGGATCATCTTCCTTCTATTGAAAATGATTTCTACGAAGAATTGTTGGGAACAACTTTGGATAATCTTTCCAAAGAACAGGAACAGCTTCGCTACATGACACCTTTTGTCATCTGGGCAAACTATGACATCCCAGAAGCTGACGTAGAAAAAATGAGTGCCAACTACTTGTCCACTCTGCTTTTACAGACCGCTGGTCTGGAGCTTACCGACTACAACAAATTCCTGGCCGCATTGTATCAGGAACTTCCAGTTATAAATACGGTTGGTCATGTCGACAGCGAAAACAATTACTATTCTTTAGGGGAAGAATCTGAACATGATGATTTATTAAATGTGTACGAGCGCATTCAGTACAACAACCTGTTCGACCACACCAACAAGCAGAATTCTCTTTTCTATCTAAACGGATACGAAGAAGAAATGAACGCTATTTCCAAGGATAACGTGCTGTCTCCTTATAAAGACTATTTTGCAGAATAATCAAATCGACATATTAAAAACAGGCCACATGTAGAAATCACATTTCCACAAGTGGCCTGTTATTTTTGTTATTTTATTCGTTTTCAAACAAAGGCGTAGAAAAATATCTCTCGGCTGTGTCCGGAAGAACGGTTACTACTGTTTTTCCTTTGCCCAGTTTCTTCGCCAGTTTCAGTGCCGCCGCTACGTTCGTACCGCTGGAGATACCGCACAGAATACCTTCTTTTCTGGCAAGGTCTTTTGCTGTCTGGATTGCTTCTTCGTCAGATACGATATATATATCATCATATATCTGCTGATTCAAGATTGCTGGAATCAACCCGTCACCGATTCCCATCTGAAGATGTGTTCCAATATTGCCTCCCGCAAGAATAGCAGCGTTCTCTGGCTCTACCGCCCAGATCTCCATGTCTGGATACTGACGTTTCAATACTTCACCAATACCTGTAATCGTTCCACCCGTTCCAATTCCTGAACAGAAACCGTCGATTTTGCCGCCTACCTGTTCAAGGATTTCTAATCCCGTATGATAGCGGTGAACCATTGGATTAGCCTCGTTCTCAAACTGCTGTGGAACGTAAACATTTGGATCTTCCCGTTCCATTCTCAACGCTGTCTGAAGACACTCTTCGATACAATCACCAATATTTCCTGCATCATGGACAAGGATCACTTCTGCTCCGTAATGTTTTACCAGCTTCCTTCTCTCTTCACTTACAGAGTCTGGCATGATAATCACTGTCTTATAACCTTTAACGGCTCCCACCAGCGCTAACCCGATTCCCTGATTTCCACTTGTAGGTTCCACAATCGTTGTTGTGTCCGGATGGATCAAACCTTTCTTCTCTGCTTCTTCAATCATGTTATAAGCAGTTCTTGTCTTGATAGAACCACCTACATTCAACCCTTCAAACTTCACATAAACCTCTGCATCTTCAGGGTTGCTCATTCTGTTAAGTCTTACGATCGGTGTATGTCCGATCGCTTCTAACACATTGTTGTAAATCACCTTTTTACTCTCCTTTTCTCAACCAAGGATGTGTTTTCCTCTCACCGAAAACCATGGCATCAGTATACACCTAATTTTTTTCAAACTCAATCCCTTGCAACTTGTTCCGGCGGCTAAAATAGGGTATACTATATGCAGTATTTTGTATTTCAAAACATTTATCGGAGGAAAACAGTGAACCCATACGATACAATCAATGAAGTTTTAGTAAAATTATTCCGAGATATTATGGATATTGAAGAAAAAGCTATCATTACAGAGAACTTTAAAGATATAACAAACAACGACATGCACGTTATTGAGGCTATTGGCGTTAACGGCGGACGTAATATGTCATCTGTTGCCAAAGATTTGGCTGTAACAGTAGGCACTCTTACCATCGCCATCAACAACCTGGTTAAAAAAGGTTACGTTGAACGTGTCCGCAGTGAAAAGGACCGCCGCGTGGTTTTGGTTTCCCTTACGGACAAGGGATATCTTGCCTTCAACCATCACAAACAATTCCACGAGGAGATGATCCAGGCTGTGATCAAAGACATGAGTCCAGATCAAACTGAGATTTTGGTTCAAGCCCTTTCTAACCTGGTTGGATTTTTCAGAAATTATCCTAACAGATAAAAGGATTTCCTTGTAGCAAAAAATTAGGGATGTGTCAGAGGACACATCCCATTTTTATTCTTCTAATTCTAAAAGCTGTTGATAAATATCTCTTTTGCCAACACCTCTGTCCTTTGCCACTGCTTTCATGGCATCTTTCTGACTCATGCCCTGATTCATATAGTGATCCATGTGATCAGGCAAAGACATTGCTTCCCAGGACTGCTGTTTCTCTTCTTCCAGTTCCTGTACATTCTTTCCTTCAATGATGATCACGCATTCTCCACGAACACCTTCTGCCTCATAGTACCCAATCGCTTCTGAAAAGGTAGTGCGGAAAGCTGTCTCGAACTTTTTCGTCAATTCTCTACACACCGTAATGGATCTGTCGCCCAAAGCTTCTTTTAACTCTGTCAACGTTCCGATCAAATGGTGCGGCGCTTCGTATATGATCAAGGTTCTTGTATCTTTTTTCAACTCTTCTATGATCCGGCGACGCTCCTTTTTTTCTTTTGGCAAAAATGCCTCAAAGGAAAATCGTCTTGTAGAAAGCCCAGACAGTGTGAGGGCAGTGATACAAGCAGCGGGACCAGGCAACGAAGTAACTTCTATTCCCTGTTCATAACAGATCTTTACCAGCTCTTCCCCCGGATCAGATATGCCCGGTGTTCCGGCGTCTGTTATCAACGCGATGTTTGCACCAAGGCGCATCTTTTCCACAAGCTGATATGCCTTATCCACCTTGTTATACTCATGATAACTGGTCAATGGAGTCTTTATATCAAAATGATTCAGCAGGTGGATGGAATTTCTAGTATCCTCTGCCGCAATCAAATCTACTTCTTCTAATGTCCTTAACACACGAAGGGTAATGTCTTCCAGATTCCCAATCGGTGTGGCGCATAAATATAATTTTCCAGCCATAGATTCCCCTCTTAATATCCATAGATATCATAGATTTCGTCCGTATATTTTCCAGGTTCTTTGTAGACGATCAATGGTTTCTCCACCGTCATCCGAGGTTTTCCGCCTCGAAGGCCTTCGATAAGAACCATATTTGGCTCTTTATCAGCAAACGGATGCACCAGCTGCATTCTTTTTGGTTCTACCCTATACTGTACCATCAGCGAAATGATCTCCGCCAATCGGAATGGTCGATGAACCATGTATAATCGTCCACCTGGTTTTAATAGTCTGGCGCTCTCTCTGATCACATCTTCCAATGAACAGAGCACCTCATGGCGGGCAATCTGTTTTGCCTGCCCTTCATTTACAAGACCATGCTGGGCTGTCATATATGGAGGATTGGATGTAACCACCTCAAAAGTAGCCGCTCCGAATTGGGAAGATGCCGTTTTGATATCGCCTTCCACAATATCGATCTTATTTTCCAATCCATTTAGCAACACACTTCTGCGAGCCATGTCGGCACTTTCCGGCTGTATCTCCAGACCGGTAAAATGTTCTCCCTGTGTCTTGGCTTCTAACAGGATCGGTATGATCCCTGTGCCTGTGCCAAGGTCAATGGCTTTCTCTCTTGGCTTTACTTTGGCAAATCCAGACAGCAGCACAGCATCCATGCCAAAACAGAACTTTTCCGGATTCTGAATGATGTGATATCCATTGCGCTGCAACTCATCCAAACGTTCGCCAGCCTTTAAATACGACTCTTTAATCATCATTTAACTTGGATCCCTGTCCTTTATCTTCTAACGCTGCAAGTTCTTTCAGCTCTTCCTTGCTAAGCTTCTGTTCTTTTCTTCTGCGTGGTTTAAAACGAAGATCTTCCGCTGCATATTCACGAATTTCTTTTTCATCGCCAACTTCCACGATTACTTTCACCAGCTGTCGAAGCACATTTACACTCTGCACTTCTCCTCTGAGCCCGTCTTTTGCAGTTACCCTGTCTCCTACGCCTGGCAATCTGCTGTTCAGATACTCATAAGTCTCCTCTTCGTTTTTCAGACAGCACATCAATCTTCCACAAACACCAGAAATCTTTGTAGGGTTCAAAGAAAGATTCTGTTCTTTTGCCATCTTGATAGAAACTGGCGCAAATTCAGACAGGAATGTGTGACAGCAAAGTTCTCTTCCGCAGATACCGATACCGCCAAGAATCTTTGTCTCGTCACGGACACCAATCTGGCGAAGTTCAATACGTGTGCGGAATACTGCTGCCAGATCTTTTACAAGTTCACGGAAATCGATTCTGCCATCTGCTGTAAAGTAGAATAACAGCTTATTGTTGTCAAACGTATACTCTGCATCAACCAGCTTCATATCCAGCTCGTGTTTCTTGATTTTTTCCAAACAAACACTGTATGCCTGACGCTCTTTTTCTCTATTTTTTGCCTCGATGGCAATATCTTCTTCTGTAGCTTTGCGAATAACTGGTTTTAAAGGCTGCACAACTTCATCGTCTGTAACACCCTTTGGTCCAACCATGATCGTTCCGTATTCCACACCTCTGGCTGTTTCCACGATTACGTGGTCACCAGCTGCTAATTCAATATCCTTTGGGTCAAAATAATATATTTTGCCCGCGGTTCTAAAACGAACCCCAACTACTTTGATCATACTTCTATATCCTTTACTTTAAATTTTTCTTTATATTCAGCAGCAACAGTTCCAAGGTCATATCCTGATTCACATTGGCACGAATGCGCTTGCGGGCATTTTCGATAATGTCAAATATGTGATTCAGCCCTTCATAAGAAAACTGTTCTGACTGTTTTACAATTTCATACGCCTGATCTTTGTAGATCAGCTTGTCCTGACTGCCTGTGGACTTTGCCACCAGCACGTCTCGATACCAAAGCATCATCAGATCCAGAAAATCCTGTATCTGGTCAAAAGCCTGTATCTCTTTTACCTCTGCCATCACATTCTGCAGTTCTACTTCAGAAAGCTTGCGAGCCAGCTTAATGGCAGCGTCTTTTAACTCGTTAAAATCTGCAGATCCCGCCAGC
Organism: Eubacterium sp.; assembly: GCA_045629925.1. Lineage (GTDB taxonomy): Bacteria > Bacillota > Clostridia > Lachnospirales > Lachnospiraceae > Brotonthovivens. Next base: position 597 of record JAZQSD010000102.1, on the reverse strand, counting down.
ATAATGGCGCGCCCAACATTCCCTTGGGCAAAAGCCACACAGACTTCTGCTTTATAATCAACCACCTGATATTTTCGCATCAGCAGACTATGAATCTTCTCATCCGAAACAGCGGTAAGCTCTAAAGTTACACATCTGGAACGAATTGTCTGAAGAAATCCATCTGCATTGGTGGTCAGCAAAAGGATCACTGCATATCCAGGCGGTTCTTCCAGTGTTTTAAGCAGGGCATTCTGTGCCTGCTCATTCATCTTCTCAGCTTCATCCACGATGTAAATCTTATACTTTGATTCCTCGTTGTATGGTTTCACATCGATGGTGCCGTTGATCTGGCTGCGGATATCCATAACAGATATGGTATTCGGTTTTTCGTGGGACACATAGATAATATCCGGATGATTATGGTTCAGCATCTGCTTGCAGGATCGGCACTGATGGCAGCCTTCGTTTCCACCCTCTAAACACAACAACGCCTCTGCAAAAGCTTCTGCCAGCATCATCTTTCCGGCCCGCTCCGGTCCGTTAAAAATATAGGCATGAGAAATCTTATTCATTGCCACCGCACTTTTCAGATGGCGGATAATCTGCTCATGGCCA
>JAZQSD010000101.1:0-2892 GCA_045629925.1 Eubacterium sp. | reverse complement strand
CATATGCAGAAGTAACTTTCAAATTGTAGAAAAAAGAGGCGGATAAGAAATAGTTGTAGTCTCATCCGCCTCTTTTATTTGAAAATTACTTCTGAATAATTGTCAAGAGAGATGCATATAACTGCTGTGCTGTGCCGATTGCAAGACGATATTCCTTGTCTGTCTTAGCACAGGATTTTTTCAGGAAGGAGTAGATGTAACCAGAGCCTTCTAATGCATTTAATGAAATCTTCACATCCAGGCTGTTTACAGTGGAGGATGTGTTTTTCTTTGTAACCGTGCCAGCAATGTTGCCAGCCTGTCCAAGTACGATGCCGCCGATAAGAGCCTGCCCAACGGAACCGCCCATGATAGTATCACCGTCTTCTAGAATCTCTACATCTTTGATGTCTTCGAAACGGTAGAAGTGGTTGTCTTCGTCCTGAATCATGTTGTGCGCTTCGTCAAAAAGAAGTGGCTCGATTTCCTGAGTCCAGCAAAAAGCATTCACTTTGTCACCTAATGTGTTTATCAGTTTCTGGTAGATGTCGTGATATACATCCGCTTCTTTTTTGGAATAGCTGATAGAAACAGCTTTCTTATATTCAATATTGCACATCTGCAGGTTGTCCTGCGTATTTTTGCCAAAAAATCCTTTGTTTTTATCCCAGATTACCAGTTCGCGACCGCCAATCAGACCACTTTCGTTGATGAATTCGATTACGATTGTACCGTCCAATGCGAATTCAATTGTCTTGTTTCTCTTCTGATAGGTAAGCAGATTAGCATTCCATGTGAGAATCTCATTGTCTTTTTCCATAATGTATGTGCCGTCAGCTTCCTGGCGGAGCAGAGGAACATCTTTTTTTTCTGGAGATACTTCTTCAAGGGAAGTTTCTTCTGTTTCTTCGATAACCGTTTCTTCTGCTTCTTCAACAATAGTTTCTGGTGCAACATCAATTTCAGCAAATTCTTTTTCCGCTAATTCTTCGAGTGTTACAGCATCCGCTGTTTCGGTGCCTTTTACTTTGTCTGTAAATTTATCCAAAAATCCCATAACAAATCCTCCTTAAGAGTGTTTTATTGAATGTTTGTATACTGTTTACATCGTAAACTTTTAACGGCAGTTTGTAAAGAAAAAAGCTATATGTTATAATCATATTAAGTATAGTTTTTGACAATTGTAATTCGTTGGAAGGAGCAAGCGATGGGTGCTATAGTTTTTATTATAATCGTTATTGCCATTGTTGTTAGTACATTGAACAAGCAGAAGAAAGAGCAGGCCAGAGATCAGCAGCGCAATCAGAGTAATGTTGATGCGTATGGAAGACCATATCAGCAAAAAACAAGTTCTGCTAAACAGAATAATCGTTATGCTGAAAAGAAAGCTGCAGCTCATGCAAAGACGAATATGTCACAAGAGGAGCTTAAGTCACGCCCATCAGCAGCAGCATTTAGAGAAATGGCTGGTGTAGATGAGAGTGATGGCGCCATTCTGTCTGCGGCAAAGATGCACAGCTTTGCAACAGAACTTAGCAACGAGTACGACAGCAAAGAAGATTTGATGGAACCAGTATGGGATCTTATGGTAAAAGGTCCTGACACATCTGTTCCTAATGAAAGAGATTTTGTGTCCGAGGGAATGGATTTGATCAATTCCTATACAATAAATAGTTAACAAAAGCCTGTCATATAAATGAAAATGTAAGGTAGTTTTAAGAAAAGGAGTAGTTTTTATGCCACAGGGAAATCCAAGACCTGGCGAGAAATATCGCCATTTTAAAAACAAAATGTACCAGATTGTTTGTCTGGCCCATCATTCTGAAACGGATGAAAGACTGGTAGTTTACCAGGCTCTCTACGGAGAATTCGGAATCTGCGCAAGACCGTTTGATATGTTTATCAGCGAAGTGGATCACGAGAAATACCCAGAAGTAGAACAAAAGTACCGCTTTGAATATGTAGAGACAGAGAGCGATCAGCCATATTGGGCAAAGGAGGAACAGGCGGTCAGTGCATCTGAAGCAACAGAGATTGCTCCAATGGAAGAAGTTGTTGAAACTGTAGAAGAAAAAATGGTGGGAACCGTTGTTGAAGATGTAGAACAAGAACCAGTGGAAGAAGGTCACGCGAATCCATGGTTGCTGAAGTTTTTGGATGCAGAGACTTACGAAGAAAAGTATGAACTGCTCAGCTTAATGTATCGTGAGATTGATGATAAACTGATCGATGATATTGCGGTTTGCATGGATATTGCCATTCCAGAAGGAAGTATTCAGGAAAGATTCATGCAGCTGAAACAGTGTCTGAGAACAAAACATAAATATGAAGGAACAACAAGAGCGTAAATAGCAAAGACTCCGCAGATTAATCTGGGGAGTCTTTTTCTATAGCAATAAAATCTATTTCGTATTCAATGCCAAATAATTATTGTGATATTTTGGATCAAAAGTCACATCTTTTTCAAACCAGTCTGGAGGAGTGAAATTTTCAGCTTCTTCCTGTGTTTGGAATTCCACTTCCGCTATGATCAGTCCATCTAGGTCGCTTTCAAAAACATCCAGTTCGATGGTATAGTTGCCAAGAGGAATATTGTACCTTTTTTTGGTAATAATAATGCCGTCTGCCTTTGGTTTCATGTGTTCATAGGATTCTTTTGTCAGAGGAAGATTGTACTCTTCACGGACCAACATGCCACTGCCTTTGTAAGTGAGATAATAGTCTTCGTCCTGTCTGCGAATGCGGACAACGGGATCAGTGGACAGATATCCCTGTTCAATGTGATGTGCTGGATAAGATGCTAAATCCTCTGGTAAGTTTGAAATTGTAAATTTGCGTTCGATTTCCATGGAACTATCCCTTCGTTTGTGATACAATAACTAATTGTGTAAGAGTTATGGATATTATAAAGAG
>JAZQSD010000100.1:0-6848 GCA_045629925.1 Eubacterium sp. | reverse complement strand
TGCAGGGAAAACCAGAAGAAGTAAAGGAGAAAATATGGGACTTTGTATAAAGGATCTTACCTTTTCTTATAAAAATACAGACAAGTTAATATTGGACCAGTTTTCTGCAGAATTCCCATCAGATAAGATCACGGCTTTACTTGGCGGCAATGGTGCCGGCAAAACAACCTTGGCTAACCTGATTATGGGAATCTTAAAGCCAACATCTGGACAGATTCTGCTGGATGGAGAAAACATGGTGGAAAAAACCTTGGCTGAGCGTGGGGTGAAGATTGGCTATGTAATGCAGAATCCTGCAAAACAGATCTTTTCAGCAACAGTCCAGGAGGAGATGGAGATCGGACTTCGCAATCTGAAACTTTCTGAGGAAGAGATTGCTTCTCGCAGTCAGGAGTATCTGGAATACTTTGGATTGACTCATCACAAGAACAGTTTTCCTTTTTCTTTGAGTCATGGAGAGAAACAGCGTTTGGTGCTGGCTGCAATCCTGGCTATGAAACCAAAGTATCTGATCCTCGATGAGCCAACAGCCAACCTGGATTTTAAAAATAGAAAAAGACTGGGTGAGTATTTAAAAGGCCTTGATTGCGGTATTATTATCATCAGTCACGATAAAACTTTTGTAAGAGATTACTGTCAGCATATAGTTACAATGAATGCTGCAGCATCAGCTGCAGAAAATAAAAAGGAAATGGAGAATGAACATGAACAAATTGGATCCTAGAACCAAGATCGTCATGCTGTTTGCCATTTCTGGTGTGGCGATGCTGACGTCAAATTTATGGTTTTTAGTAGGGCTTTTAGCCTTTACAGTTTTGCTTTTGCTTGTGGGCAAAGTAGGTATCAGCAAGCAGAAGAAACAGTTTATGGGGATAATCAGCATGCTGGTATTCCTGTTCTTGATACAGGCTATTTTTGGACAGGCATATTTGGGCGCAGTACTCTGCGTTCGACTGATCATTGTAGTAATGTCTGCGCTGATTCTGCTGACAGGCCACATGAGAGATTACCTGCTTGGCATGGTGCAGATGAAAGTGCCTTACGAACTTGCCTATATGGTAGTGCTTGCCTTTCACTTTTTTCCAATCCTGCGTCAGGAAGCGCTGGATGTATATCATAGTATCCAGCTTCGCGGATGTGAACTGAAGAAAACTTCTTTGAAGAACAAATTGGTGGCTTTTAAAGGTATGTGCATTCCGATTTTGGCCGGTGCTTTGGCCAGAGCTCAGGACACTGCCATAGCCATGGAAGCCAGAGGCTTTCGAATGAACCGGAAGCGCACATACATGCGCAAGTTGACATTGGCCCAAAAAGATGTGGTGCTGTTGATCCTTTTCCCAGTTTTGGCGGTAGGATTTATTGTGGGAGCATACATATATGACAATAACAAAGTGGTGATTCCTGAGAAGCAGGCAACAGTTTCTCTGATGAATAATTATAAGGTAGCCATTTCCTGGACTGATGAAGAAGAGTATGAAGGCCTTGTCCGTGTTGGTTTTGGAAAATATGAGGCTGAATGTGTCAGACTGGATCAGAACAGTTATCGATATACAGCCATGGTGGATGACCTTAAACCGGGCAAAAAGTACAAGTATACTTTTGGCCATGGCAGAGATATGAGCCAGGAAGTTATTTATCGTCATCAGGTTGATGCCAAAGAGTATTCCTTCTTGTATTTTGGCGGTGTGCAGAATGAAGAGGGCACTACAGATTACAACAGCTGGGGACAGCTTGTGACGGAAGCTAATCAAGAGGATGCTTTTGGATTGTTTGGCGGCAATATGGCAAATCCGGACAGCAGTGTTTCTGAATGGGGCTTGGTCTATGACCGGTGCGAGCCATTTTTTGCGAACAAACCGATGATGACTGCAATCGGAGACTATGAGGTGTCCGGTGGTTTGGATGAATACAAGAAGATTGTTGCTATGCCTACAAACGGCAAAGGAACAGAGGAGTACTATTACTTCGATTACGGCGATGCCTTTATCATTACGTTAAACAGCAGTATGTTTACAGATGCGTATCGCCAGAGTGTAGCTACTGAGGAAGAATATCAGGAGATGGTAGCGATTGCTACAGAGTGGCTGGATCGTATGCTTAGAACCAACGATCGCCCATGGGTGATCATCAATATGCATCATTCCATGTTCCCGGTGTGGGAAGATACAAAGGTAAGCAAGCTGATGCAAGAATACTGGGAACCTATCTTTGCAGAATATGATGTGGATCTTGTGTTAACCGGTGATCAGGGCATGTATTTTAGAACTAGCCCTGTTGATAACATTACCTACATCGCTGTTCATTCTGGAGAAGTGCTTGAGGAAAATCAGATTGCTGAAGATACCAGCTTGTCAGAGATTTCTCATATGGGAAATTATTATGATGAGGGACCAAGCTATATCCGCGTATTTGTAACGGAAAAATGGCTTGATGTGTATGGCTATGACAGTCAGCACAACCAGATAGATCAATATCAGATTTATCCATGATAAAAGTTATGTAAACTAAAAAGATACTGTTTGTAGATGGTAAAATATCTGAAACAGTATCTTTTTTCATAAAAAGGTGGTAAAATGTTGCGTGTGCAACAAAAAACGCTGTAAAAAGCAATTTTTAGAAGGCAACAAAGAATAAAAAGACAATTGGCAGGAAGGTTTTCTATGGACGAGAGAGCGCGGAATATAGTATACAGATCAAAGCTATTTAGAGGTTTGACAAAAGAAGAAGCTGACGGTTTGTTTCATTTGCATATAGGATTTAAGAAAGTCTATCACAAAGACGAGGTGGTGATCGCGCCTGGAACTCCTTTTGGATACATTGGGGTCATTTTGGAAGGCGAGATGGATGTGGTCCGCATTTTTGAAAACGGAGATCAGTATCAGGTTCATCAGCTGGGGAAAATGGACATTATCGGTATGGATACCATCGGTCGCGGTACAGATTTCAACCTGTTTTTTCATGTGGCAAAAACAGAGATGGTTATTTTTATGATGCCTGTGGATGTGGTCATGCAGCCGGGAAAGATTCCAGAAGAGCATCGCGTGAAACTGCTGGAATGTATTTTGGATATTCTAGTATTTGAAAATCAGCGTCAGCATCAGAAAATCGATCTGCTTTCTGTGCCAAACATGCGAGATCGCATTTACAGATATTTGTCCTATCAGCAGTCAAAACAAAAGAAAAAGGTGTTTGAAGTACCTTTCAACAGGGAAGAAATGGCCAGCTATCTTTGTGTAAACAGAAGTGCCCTTTCCAGAGAATTGAGTAATATGGAGAAGGATGGAATGATTAGATTTACCCGTAATACATTTGAATTGTTGTAAAAATACGTGGAGAGAAAATGGGAAACAGAAAGTTTTATGTTTGTGAAGAGCAAGAGGTAAGGCAGATTTCGATAGAAGAGGCCTTCCCTTTTGTGAAAGATGACAACACTGATAATAAAGTTTTGGCAGCAGGTGACAAACCGGTGGTTTCTCTGGTGGGAGCTGGAGGGAAGACAAGCATTATGTATGCGTTGGCGGAAGTTTCCTGCAGACAAGGAAAGCGGGTGGTTGTGACTACCACTACCCACATTGGTTATCCCGACAGTAAGGCGCCTGCGGGAACAATGTATGCTGCTGATATGGCGCAGGTTGAGGAGATCTGGAGCAGGGGCAATATTGCAGTGCTCGGAACTTTTTGCCAGGAAGAGAAATTAAGCGCGCCGGAGGAACATCTTCTAAGAGCTGTAATGGCCAAGGCAGATCTTGTGCTGGTGGAGGCTGACGGTGCAAAGTGTATGCCTTGTAAAGTGCCTAATGCCACAGAGCCTGTCATTTTGCCAGAATGCAATGTGATGATTGGCGTTATGGGAATGGATGCTTTGGGACAGCCAGTGAAGGAAGTTTGCTTTAGGCATGAGCTTGCCCAGGATTGGCTTCCTGGAGACAGTTTGTTGACAGCAGATAAAGTGGCAAAAATTTTAACTTCTCAGAGAGGCACACGAAAGCTTGTAGGCGACAGAGCATATTATATTGTACTGAATAAGTGTGATGCCAAAGAACGTCTGCTAAAAGCAGCAGAAGTGGCCAAGTTGCTTCCTGAAGATAAAGTTGTACTATCAACAAAGATTTAGTTAAGAACTAGAAAGTTAATGAAAAAAGATTGAAACGATTTGTTTCTTGTGTTAAAAAGAAACTACGAAAAGGGAGTAGTTGCAAGTGCGTTATGTAAACCGCACTTGTTCTGGCTGTCGTCAATACGTTTTGTTAGGTTGGAAAGACGAGAAAAAGAATGACCCGATAAAACCGGTGGCTAGAGATCTGAGATTAGACGAGACTTTTTGTGTACACAATAAGTGTGCGCAAAAGGTCTTTTTTTATTTTGTAAATCTAGAATAAATGGCAGAAATAGAGAGGAAGAAGAACGTGAAAGAGATTTATTTGTTGAAAAAAGAAGAACTTTACAAAGAGTATGGCTCTCCGGAAGGACTAAATTCCGCCCAGGCACAGGAAAAACTTGAAACGTACGGAGAGAACGTACTTGAGGAAACAGGCAAGAAAAGTACGCTGGCTGTGTTCTTTGAACAGTTTAAAGACTTGCTTGTTATTATCTTAATCATTGCGGCTATTATTTCTATGGTGTCCGGGAATGTAGAGAGCACCATCGTTATTTTTGCAGTAATCGTGTTAAACGCGCTGCTTGGAACAATTCAGTATGTGAAGGCTGAAAAGTCACTGGATTCTTTAAAACAGTTGTCTTCTCCTCAGGCAAAAGTTCTTCGAGATGGGAAAAAATGTCAGATTCCTTCCAAGGAGGTTGTTCCTGGAGACGTGCTTTTGCTTGAAGCAGGTGACATGATTGTTGCCGACGGCCGAATCATTTCCAACTATTCGCTGCAGGTTAATGAAAGTTCCCTGACCGGTGAGTCCACAAATGTTGACAAAGCAACGGAACTTCCTGCGGAGTATTTTTGTGAAGCTGATGAGGCGAAAACAGCTGAAATGACAGTGGCTCTTGGAGACCGCGTGAACATGGTTTTCTCAGGAAGTCTTGTTACTTACGGCCGTGCTAATGTGCTGGTTACAGGCACTGGTATGAGCACCGAGATGGGTAAGATTGCGGGTCTTATGAACGCCACAAAGAATAAGAAGACTCCGCTGCAGATTAGTTTAGATAATTTCAGTAAAAAACTGGCAACAATTATTATGATCATCAGCGTGATCGTATTTTTCCTGCGCATCTGGCAGAAAGACCCGGTGCTGGATTCTCTGATGTTTGCAGTTGCACTGGCAGTGGCAGCGATTCCAGAAGCATTAAGTTCTATCGTAACGATTGTTCAGGCAATGGGAACAGGCAAAATGGCGGCAGAAAATGCCATTATCAAAGAACTGAAAGCGGTGGAGAGTCTTGGATGTGTGTCTGTTATCTGTTCTGATAAAACAGGTACATTGACACAGAACAAGATGACGGTTACAGATGTGTATCTGAACGAACAATGCTTAAAACCAGAGGATTTAGACATTACAAAACCTCTTCACAGATATTACTTATATACAGCAATTTTAAATAATGATTCTGCAATCAGCGAAGATGGCAAAGACATCGGAGATCCAACAGAGACTTGTATGCTGACAATGGCTAGAAATGCAGGCTTAACTGCAGCAGGTGCGTCTGAAGAAGACATTCGAAGCATGATGCCTCGCATGGAAGAGGTTCCATTTGATTCTGACAGAAAACTGATGAGTACCAAGTATAGAATTCACGGCGTGCCAACCGTATTTACAAAAGGTGCTCTGGATGTGTTGTTAGGAACTGCTGGAAATGGAACTACAGATCCAGGTCTTCCATGCAGAGTTTTGAATATTGCCACAGAAGATGGCCTTCGTCCAATCACAGAGGCGGACAAAGAAACTATTTTTGCACAGAATATGGCATATTCAGAAAATGGACTTCGTGTGTTAGCTTTTGCATATAAGGAAGTGGATGAAGATGATGTGCTCACTGTTGAGACAGAGACAGGATATAACTTCCTCGGCCTGGTTGCCATGATCGACCCGCCGCGAGTTGAATCGGCCCATGCGGTAACAGAGGCAATCGGTGCCGGCATCAAACCTGTAATGATTACAGGTGACCACAAAGTGACAGCAACAGCAATTGCAAAACAGATCGGTATTTTCCAGGAAGGTGATATGGCAGTAACAGGTCAGGAACTGGATGCTATGACAGAAGAAACGCTGGACGAGAAACTGACACACATTTCTGTGTATGCTCGCGTTTCTCCAGAAAACAAGATTCGTATTGTAAACGCGTGGCAGCGACGTGGAAATATCGTTGCCATGACCGGTGACGGTGTCAACGATGCACCAGCTCTGAAAAAAGCAGATATCGGCATTGCGATGGGTATTACTGGGACAGAGGTTTCCAAAGATGCTTCTGCAATGATTCTTGCAGATGATAACTTTGCAACAATTATCAAAGCGGTATTAAATGGCCGAAATGTTTATCGCAATATTAAAAATGCAATTCAGTTCTTGTTATCAGGTAACTTAGCAGCAATCTTCGTTGTGTTGTTCTGTTCGATTATGGCGCTGGACACACCATTTGAACCGGTACACCTATTGTTTATCAACCTGCTGACAGACTCCCTGCCAGCTCTTGCAATCGGCATGGAACCAACAGATGAAAGCTTGATGAAGAACAAACCTCGCGATCCAAAGGAAGGTATCTTAAACAAAAGCTTTATGAAAAAGCTTGCTGGATTTGGTATCTTAATCGCTGTGGTAACACAGGCTGCTTACTACATGGGACTGCAGGTGGATCCAATGACTGCAAGCACAATGGCATTTGCCACATTGACCCTTGCTCGT
>JAZQSD010000099.1:0-11940 GCA_045629925.1 Eubacterium sp. | reverse complement strand
ATCTGAGTTGAAAGTGGATAAAGAATTGCAGACAATTACGTTTGTCGGATATGAGTACGAATACGTATTCGAATGCAAAGAATAGAAAAGACTAAAAAAGTAATCTTACCTTGGTTAGGGCGATTACTTTTTTGCGTTTATTAAAGCTATTACAAGCGAAATGATGAGTGTAAACATCATTAGTACAAGTGAAAGCATTTCATAATCAATCAAAAATATTCCGATGGAATAAAACGGAGTGCTTATAAATATTGATGCAGCTATTAGTAACACTAATAAAATATATCACAATTCATAATTGGCGCATGTAGAGTTTTTTGGTTATTATGTAGTTAGTGAAACTGTGTTTTCTTGTGAGATTTTATTGTTTTTTTCAGGAAAACATAGTATCCTAAAAAGTGTGGGCACTTGTTGCTTACAGCTTGTTTAAAGAATGAATATGCATTCATATGCAAAAGTTTTATAAGAGATAAAGGAGACATGAGAATCATGGCAAAAGTTGGAATTGTAATGGGTAGTGACTCTGATATGCCAGTTATGGCGAAAGCAGCAGAGATCTTAGAAAAGTTCGGTATCGAATATGAGATGACAATCATTTCTGCGCATCGTATGCCAGATAGATTTTTCGAATATGCAAAATCCGCAGAAGACAATGGTTACAAGATCATTATTGCAGGTGCTGGAAAGGCAGCACACCTTCCAGGTATGTGTGCAGCGATTTTCCCAATGCCAGTTATCGGCATTCCAATGAAGACATCTGACCTTGGCGGCGTTGATTCTCTGTATTCTATCGTACAGATGCCTACAGGTGTTCCAGTAGCAACAGTCGCAATCAATGGCGGCGCTAATGCAGGCATCCTTGCAGTTAAGATGCTTGCTATGTCCGATTCTGAATTACTTGCAAAAGTAAAAGACTTTGCGGTAGAACAGAAGGATCAGGTTCAGGCAAAAGACGACAAATTACAGGCAGAAGGCTATAAAGTATTTCTGTAAAAAACATTTGGACAATATTGATTTTAGATAAAACACTCAGATTTTAGGAGGAAGAAAAATGGATTACAAGAACGCAGGCGTAGATATTGAAGCTGGTTACAAATCAGTAGAGTTAATGAAGAAACATGTGCAGGCAACAATGCGTCCAGAAGTATTAACAAACTTAGGCGGATTTTCCGGCGCATTCTCCATGGAAAAATTCAAAGACATGGAAAAACCAACTTTGGTTTCTGGTACAGACGGTGTTGGTACAAAGTTAAAATTAGCGTTTATTCTTGATAAAAATGATACAGTAGGTATCGACTGTGTTGCTATGTGTGTAAACGATATTGCATGTGCAGGCGGCGAACCATTATTCTTCCTTGACTACATTGCATGTGGCAAGAACTTCCCAGAAAAGATCGCTGATATCGTAAAAGGTGTAGCAGAAGGCTGTAAACAGGCTGGCGCAGCTTTAATCGGTGGCGAAACAGCTGAAATGCCAGGTTTCTATCCAGAAGACGAATACGATCTTGCTGGTTTTGCAGTAGGTGTTGTTGATGAGAAAGATCTGATCACAGGCAAAGACTTAAAAGCAGGCGACGTACTTATTGGTATGGCATCCTCTGGTGTTCACTCCAATGGTTTCTCTCTTGTAAGAAAAGTATTCAAGATGGAAAAAGAAGCTCTTGAAACATATTACGATGAATTAGGCACAACATTAGGCGAAGCGCTGATTGCTCCAACTAAGATCTATGTTAAGGCTCTTCGTTCTATCAAAGATACAGGCGTAACAGTAAAAGCTTGCAGCCACATCACAGGCGGCGGTTTCTATGAAAATATTCCACGTATGCTTCCAGAAGGAAAACATGCAGTTGTTAAGAAAGACAGCTATCCAATCCCACCAATCTTCACAATGTTAGCACGTGAAGGCGGTATTGAAGAACAGATGATGTACAACACATACAACATGGGTCTTGGCATGATCGTTGCTGTTGATCCAGTAGATGTTGACAAAGCAATGGAAGCAATCAAGGCAGCAGGTGAAACACCATACATCGTAGGTCAGATTGAAGACGGTGAAAAAGGAGTTACTGTATGTTAAGAGTTGCAGTGCTGGTTTCCGGTGGCGGAACCAATCTTCAGGCAATCATTGATGCTGTTGAAGCAGGAACTATTACAAATACAGAGATTGTTTCTGTAATCAGCAATAACAAAAATGCTTTCGCTTTAGAGCGTGCGAAAAAACACGGAATTCCTGCGACATGCATTTCTCCAAAAGATTATGCAGATCGTCCAGCATTCCATGAAGCACTGCTTGCAGCGTTAGATGAAGTACAGGCAGACTTGATCGTTTTAGCTGGATATCTTGTTGTGATTCCAGAGATTATGATTCAGAAGTACAGAAATAGAATTATTAACATTCATCCATCACTGATTCCATCTTTCTGTGGAACAGGCTACTACGGACTTAAAGTTCACGAAGGAGTACTTTCCCGTGGTGTGAAAGTGACAGGTGCAACATGTCATTTTGTCGATGAGGGCACAGACACAGGTCCAATTATCTTACAGAAGGCGGTAGAAGTACAGCAGGGAGATACTCCAGAAGTGCTTCAGCGAAGAGTTATGGAGCAGGCAGAATGGGTGATTATGCCAAAAGCCATTGATCTTATTGCAAATGGAAAAGTATCCGTAGTTGATGGTTTGGCAGTTATTACTGAGTAGTTTACATAACGTTGCGTGGATGTTAGAATCCATGCAACGTTGTTGTGTATAAAATGCTTATTATACACGGGATAAATAAGGAGAAAGATAATGAAGATTTTAATCGTAGGTAGCGGCGGACGTGAACATGCAATCGCAACAGCAGTAGCTAAGAGCCCACGTGCAGAGAAGATTTACTGTGCACCAGGCAATGCTGGTATCGGTCAGATTGCAGAATGTGTTCCAATCGGCGCAATGGAATTTGATAAATTAGTAGCTTTTGCAAAAGAGAAAGAAATCGACATGACAATCATCGGTATGGATGATCCATTAGTAGGCGGTGTTGTTGATGCTTTCGAAGCAGAAGGCTTAAGAGTATTTGGTCCTAGAAAAAATGCTGCAATCTTAGAAGGATCCAAAGCATTTTCCAAAGACTTAATGAAAAAATACAACATTCCAACAGCAGCGTATGAAAACTTTGATGATCCAGAGAAAGCGTTAGCTTATCTTGAGACAGCAAAGATGCCAATCGTTCTGAAAGCAGACGGCCTTGCACTTGGCAAAGGCGTTCTTATCTGCCAGACATTGGAAGAAGCCAAAGCTGGTGTTAAGGAAATTATGGAAGATAAGAAGTTCGGATCTGCAGGCAATAACATGGTTGTAGAAGAATTCATGACAGGCCGTGAAGTATCCGTTCTCTCTTATGTAGATGGCAAATCTATTCAGATCATGTCTTCCGCACAGGATCACAAACGTGCAAAAGACGGAGATCAGGGATTAAATACAGGCGGTATGGGAACATTCTCCCCAAGCCCATTCTATACAGCTGAGGTAGACGAGTTCTGTAAGAAATACATCTATCAGGCAACTGTAGATGCTATGGCAGCAGAAGGCAGAGAATTCAAAGGTATTATCTTCTTTGGTCTTATGCTTACTCCTGATGGACCAAAGGTATTAGAGTACAACGCTCGTTTTGGCGATCCAGAAGCGCAGGTAGTTCTTCCACGTATGAAGAACGATATCCTTGATGTAATGGATGCTTGTATCGATGGTACTTTAGACCAGATTACACTGGAATTCGAAGATAACGCATGTGTATGTGTAGTTCTTGCAAGTGATGGTTATCCACTTGCCTACGAAAAAGGCAAACTCATCGAAGGTACAGAAAAGTTTGATGCAGAAGATGGATATTACTGCTTCCACGCAGGAACAAAATTAAATGATGAAGGCAAGTTCATCACAAACGGCGGACGTGTTCTTGGCATCACAGCAAAAGGTGCAACATTAAAAGAAGCAAGAGCGAACGCATATGCTGCAACAGAATGGGTAACATTTGAAAACAAATATATGCGTAATGATATCGGTAAAGCTATCGATGAAGCGTAATAGTTTTTCGCCAATTAAAAATTACAAATAAGCAAAAAAGGGAAATCGGATTGTACCGATTTCCCTTTTCTTTTTGAAGTTTGATATTTTAAACCTGCTAGATAGATGATGTTATACTATTCAACATCTACCCAACCCTGTTTTTCGTTACTTTCAAAGATTGCCTGGCAAAGTTTCATTTCATGGAGACCATCTGCAAATGTTGCGTGATCGTATGTGCCAGTTGGATCTTCGATGTGTTTGTAGATGCTTGTGAAACACTGTTTGAAAGCATCTGGGAAGCCTTCTGCATGGCCAAGAGGATATGCGATAAGAGGTCTTGTTTCTGGATGAACAGTAGCAATACCTTTTTCAACCATAGTAGTTCCAAGATCACGCTGACCGATGTAGAGGTTGTTGCAGTTCATGCTGTGCCATTCTGCAGACTGTTTGTAACCACCGATCTGAAGGTTGATGTCTACAGATTTACCAGCGATAACCTGAGAGAAGAAGGAGCTTCCTTTAGCGCCGCCGCTGAATTTGAAGAGAACGTTTGCGTTGTCTTCTGTATCGATTACGATATCTTCATAATCTTCTTCGCTGAATTTGTCATCAGAGAATGCAAGAACAACTTTTTTAGGTTTTTTACGTGTTTCATGGATTGTGGAGAAGTCTGCGTTAACAGCAACGATCTTCTGACCTGTTACATATTCTGCAAGGTCCATCCAGTGAGAACCGATATCAGATACACAACGTGTGTTGCCGGATTCAGCAGATACTAAACGCCAGCTGTAGTCTGTGTTGTATAATAACCAGTCCTGTGTGTAGTTACCTGTGATAGAGAAGATATCACCTAACTGACCATCTTTGATGATGTTTTTCAAGTGGTTGTTCATTGGGTAGAAACGGTTGTGGAAGTTGATACCGCAAACAAGACCTTTTTCTTCAGCCTTAGCAACCATTTCTTCAGCTTCTTCAATTGTAGTACACATAGGTTTTTCACAGATTACGTTAATGTTTTTGTCCATTGCGTACATAGCGATTGGATGGTGTGTGTAGTTTGGTGTACAGATATGGATCGCGTCAAGTTCGATTGTATCCATCATTTCTTTGTAGTCAGAGAAATAATGAGGAACATTTAATTTTTCAGCTGTTTCTTTTGCGTTAAAAGTATCTGCTAAAGCAACAACTTCAACGTTTCCAAGTCTGCGTAATGTTTCAATATGCACCTGTCCGATAAAGCCTGTTCCAACAACGGCTACTTTAAAAATTTTCATATAAAAACCCTTCTTTCTTTTAGTCTAAATTGAATTTTGCTACATATTTGTTGTATTCATCATCCCAACGGTTTCGGTCTGTTGGGATGTATTCTTTAAACTCTACAGAGTTTCTTAAAACTTGTCTGCCTTCTTCGATGCCAGAGATCTGGCCCAAAGCTGTCAGCTGCACAATCATGTTGCCAAGAGCAGTTGCTTCCACAGGACCTGCAATTACAGGTAGTCCGGTAGCGTCTGCGGTAAACTGGCACATAAGAGCACTCTGAGAACCGCCGCCAAGCATGTTCACTGCCTGGAGAGAAAGGCCGGTCAATGTCTGGAGTTTCTCCAGATTCCAACGATACTTCATGGCCAAACTTTCGTTCACACATCGAATCAGCTGTCCAGGAGTTTCAGGATGACTTCCGTAATGAAGATCACAGTAATCCTGAATTCGTTTAATCATGTTGCCTGGTGCGTAGAATGCATCATCATCCACGTTGATTACGTATGCGAAAGGTTCCGCTTCTTTAGCAAGCGCTTCCAATTCCCCAAATCCATAAGAGATTCCCTGAGACAAATAGTCTGCGCGGATTTCCTGGATGATCCATGTTCCCATTACATTTTTTAAAATGCGATGGTGGCCGTCAGGATAACCGCCTTCGTTGGCGATGTTGTATTTGCATCCAAAGTCACTGATGACTGGAGCATCTGTTTCTAGTCCAACTAACGCCCATGTGCCGCAACTGATAAGTGCGGTAGGACCTTCTGTAATGGAAGCAAGAAAAGCAGAAGCAGTATCGTGTTCGCACACATTTACAATAGAAAATCCCTTTGTCTGTAGGGCCTCGTTTGCAGCCTGATTTGTCTGGCAGTTGATAGTGCCTGGCATAACAATCGGAGCAAAAAGCTCTCTAGGGATTCCATATTTATCTAAGATTTCCTGACTCCAATCTGCTTTGCTGTAATCGTACATCTGACTTACAGAAGCAAGTGTGTATTCTGTAAACATTTTGCCAGAAAGGAAGTAGATTAAAAGGTCAGGGAGAAATACCAGCGTGTTCTTTTCTAGCAGGTATTTCTGATTCTGTAGGATCATGGCCGCAAGCTGCATTAACGTATTGAACGGAGCATTCTGATTGCCGTTGATAGCGTAAAGCTCTTCCGGTGCCATAACGTTATAAATATCTGATTTTAAAGTGACAGTTCGCGGGTCGCGGTAACTGTGCATCTGTGTTAACAGCTCTCCTTCGGGAGTGATCAGAGCAAAATCGTTGCAAAAGCTGTCAATGCCGAGAGATGCGATGTCATCTCCGGAAAGGGCAACAGCTTTTTTGATGCCTGTACACAATTCCTGATAGATTCGAAGCAGATCCCAGTAGAGATTGCCATTTACAGAGATGGCTGCGTGCTCGAATCGATGCAGAGTTTCTAACTGGAGATGCCCGTTTTCATATCGCCCGAGAAAAAGCTTTCCGCCGCTTCCTCCAAGGTCAAATGCAATAATATTCTTCATAGGCCCTCCTGATTATCGTGCGATCAAAATCTTGTCTTTAAATTCTTCCGGAAGATCTAACTGAGATAAATCTGCATGCTCGTCAGTGATCAGATAGTCGATATCTGAAAATGTACCCAGATAAACCTGGCCGGCAGAACGGAACTTTGAGTGGTCTGCTAACAGAAATACTTCCTTTGCAGTCTGGAGCACTGCTCGTTTTACATCAATTTCCTGAACACCAAAATCTGTAATCTGCGAAGATGAGATAATGCCTGTGCAGGAGACAAAAGCCTTGCTTGGGATGTAATCTAACGCAGTTTTCATGGTCAGGTTTCCGTAGAGAGACAGGTTGGAATTCTTAAGGATTCCGCCCAGACAAATTACGGTAAGGTTAGGATTTAAAACCTTGGCGCATTCTGTTAAAAACGGAATGGAGTTTGTCAGGATTGTGATGTGCTTGTCTCTTGGAAGATACTGGCAAAGGTAGATGCAAGTAGTACTGTTGTCTACGAAAATTGTATCACCATCGTGGATCTTGCTTGCTGCTAATCGACAGATTGCTTTCTTGCTTTCTATATTCAGAGTGCTTCTGATGTTAACAGGAAGCTCGCTGTACTCAGAATAGTCAGAAGGTGCAGTCTGGACGATGGCACCGCCGTGGGTGCGCTGTAATAGGTGATTTTTCTCCAGCGCGCGAAGATCTCGACGGATGGTTTCTTTGGAAATACCAAAATCCTCGGCCAGCTGATTTACATCAACACGGCCGGTATTGTTCAGGATTTCAAGTATCTTTTTTTGTCTTTCCTCAATATACATATGGTTTCACACCTTTATATTTTATTTGGATAAGAAACAATTATAATTCTACTGCGTCAACAGCGCCTTTCATAAGGTTGCAGAATGCATCACATTCGATTCTTTCTAACATGCTGTATGTTAAGTAGATGCTTGGACCGGATACTACAACACCGTGTTTTGGCATGATACAAGCGATAGGTTTCTTTTCAGCTAATTCGCGGCGATCTTCAAAGTACTGGTATACGTTGTAGTGTAAGTCAGATGTATAAGCTTTTGTCCATTCGATACATTCTACATAACCACGTCCCATAGTAGCTTCTGTAACGTTTGGAATTGGTTTGGAGTAAGCTACGAATGGCATGCAGTAGAATGGGTGTGCATGGATTGTACATTCGATTTCTTTGAAGTTTTTCAGAATCAGACAGTGCATAAGGCTTTCGCGGGAAAGTTTGCCCGTTCCTTCGATGATGTTCTGGTCATAGTCAATCAGAATGAAATCTTCTGGTTTTAATTCACAGTGGTTGATTTCAGACATGAGAGATGGGGAGATTAAGATTCTGTTTTCATCTACACGTACTGCAAAGTTACCGCCTGCTGCGTTTGTGAGGCGGCGATCCCACATTAACTTTGCTACTTTACACATTTCTTCTCTCATTTCCATATAAGATAAATTACTCATTTGTTAGTCCTTCTTTCTTTAAAAAAATTTATTTGATTTTGCTAATAGTAACCTGTGTTTTTAATTCTGCAACACGATCCATGTCAAAGCCTACAGAGTAAACAGATTCTGCTGTAGCTGCGGAGATGGCTGTTGCAAGTATGATGGTTTCTTCCATTGGCATCTTGTGTTCCAAACCATAGATCAGACCAGACAAGAAACAGTCACCACATCCAATCGTGTTCTTAACAGACACTTTAGGAGGTTTTACACGGTAAATGCCTTCTGGAGTTTTTACGATGGAACCGTCTCCACCAAGAGAAACGGCGATAATCTCAATGTTGTACTTGTCCAGAGATTCGATGGCTTCGATGATTTCTTCTTCAGTCTCAATCTCTCTGCCACAGATCTGGGATAATTCATCCTGATTTGGTTTGATCAGGTATGGGGTAGCGCTGAGGCAATCAATCAATGTAGCCCCGCTGGCATCTAAATACACCTTCAACTTCAGATCGTTTAATTCTTTTAACATAAAGTTATAAACACGGGAATCGTAGCAGTTGCTTGTGTCTCCAGAGAGGATCAGAGCATCTCCTTCGTTGAGATTCTCCTTAAGCAATGCAAGGAATTCGTCCATGTCTTCTTTGGTTACAGTAACACCCTTGGATGCAAGAACGCAGCAATCACCAGTCTCTTCGATCATCAGATAGTTGGTGCGGCTTTCTAATTCTTCTCTGTGAATAAACTTCACGTCAATATTTGGATGCTCTTCCAACATGGAGATGATCTGTTTGCCTGTTGCGCCGTGGGCGATTCCGAAAGCGTTGTTTTTCTCTCCTAAGCTGGACAGATTGATGGAAACATGAGTACCTTTTCCGCCGATAGAGTTGTCAACTGCAGTCAAACGGTTTGTTACGTTTTTCTTGAATTCGTTCAAAAACAACAGTTTATCTATAGCTGGATTTAATGTAACGGTATGTATCATGATGCTTCCTCCTTCCTTATTATAAACAAATGGATAATGCAATGTTTTCTTATGACCGAATTTTATCACAAAACGGTCAAAAAAACAATGTGGTTTTTTGTAATATGTGAAAAAACACGAAAAAACGGTAACGTTATTGTGCAATATAAATGAAGTAGGATAAAAATGTTGTAAACAGAATGTTGATATGGTAAAATACGGTCATAACTAGAAGGAGGTCAAATTATGAGTTACAAAGATACTTTATTGCAGCCAATCAAAGTAGGCCCTCGTACAGCGCCTAATAGATTCTTTATACAGGCCATGGAATGTAACATGGAAGATGAGACTGGTAATCCATCTGAACAGACAACAGAAAGATACTGTGAGCTGGCTAGAGGTGGAGCTGGTATGATCACTCTTGAAGCGATCACAGTTACAAGAGAGAGTCGTGCTAGAGATAATCAGTTAGCAATCATGCCACAGAACGAAAAACCTTTAACAAAATTCGTTGAAAGAGTAAAAGCAGCTAACCCAGAAACACTTTTCGTATTCCAGTTAACACACTCTGGTGAAATTTCCAATCCAAACTTCTCCAGAAGAGTTACACCAAATCCACTTCCAGGCTACGGCGGAGATCTTTTAACAGAAGATGACGTTGACAGAATCATGGATTCCTACGTAACAGCAGCTAAGATTGCTTATGCAGCTGGTGCAGACGGTATCGACCTTAAGCTTTGCCATGGGTACCTTGGCAGCCAGATGATCCGTCCACACAACAACAGAGATTGGAAATACGGCGGAAGCTGGGAAAACAGAACAAGATTCCCTTATGAATTAATGGAAAGAATCAGAAAAGAAGTTCCAGATAAGAACTTCCTGATCGGTTCTAAAGTTTCTGCATGGGAAGGTTTCCCAGGCGGTTTCGGTACAGAAGGCCCAGGTTCACCAATCATGGATTTAACAGAACCAATCAAATTAATCCAGGGCTTAGAAGAACGTGGAGCAAGCTACATTGTACAGTCTGCAGGTAGCCCATCTATCACAATCAGCCTTACACAGGTAGATAAGAATATTCCTTACTACGCATATATGCACCAGTACTGGGCAAAAGAGTTCAAGAAAGCTCTGAAACCAGAAACTGTTGTAATCGGTTCCAACTTCTCTCCATTCAGAAATGGTAAGAATGGCCTTTGCGCAGTAACAGAAGAAGAAAGCAACCTGTTAAACTACGGTGCATGGTGTGTTGACAATGACGTATGTGATATGATCGCTCTTGGACGTCAGTCATTCGCAGATCCATACCTTCCAAAGAAATTAGCAGAAGGCAAAGAAGACGATATCAAATACTGTCTCCTTTGCGACAAGTGTCTTGAATTACTGATCCAGCAGAGTAAAGTTGGATGTGTTGTTCATGAAAAATGGGCTCACGAAGAACTCGTAAGAACAAGAAAAGAAAAAGGTAATTTAACAATTAAACATACCTAAAATATAAAAATTTGAATTCGCCTTTTGGTGGAAAAGGAGGACAAGATGAAATTAGGGTTTTTTACAGCAAACTTTACTGAAAAACCATTAGAAGAAGTAGTACAGATGGTATCTCAGTACGGCTATGAAACATTAGAGATTCCAGCTTATGAAGGAAATGGACAGTTAGAAACAGCTGATGTTATCAAAGGTAACAATGCAGCAAACATTAGAAAAATGGCAGAAAGCTATGGTATGACAATCCAGGCTTTAAGTAACCATGCAGACTCATTCCTGATCATGGGACCAACAGGAGTTGAAACAGATTTCATCTACAAAGGTACACCAGAAGAAAAGATCAAACATGGTACAGAAAGTCTGATCCGTACAGCACAGGCTGCCAATGCTCTGGAAGCACCAATCGTTGTTGGTTATCCAGGCGTTGAGAACTGGGGTCGTTTCTTCTTCTTCCCATATGGACAGGGTTGGAAAGAATACGAAGAACAGTTCCAGGAAAGATTTACACCTATCTTAGATAAATTCCAGGAATACGGTGTGAAATTTGCTATCGAGATTCATCCAAACAGCTTTGTTTACGATATCCATACAGCAGTAAAAGCTCTTGAATTAGTAAACTATCATCCAGCACTTGGATACAATCTTGACCCAGCGAACATTCTGTACTTACAGATTGATCCAGCAATTGCAGTTGACACATTAAAAGACCGTATCTTCCACGTACATGCGAAAGATGCGGAATTAGCAAAACATAACCTTCCTATGGGCGGTTCCCTGATGCACGGTGATATGGGTGCGTTAAATCACACATACCGTTTCCGTATTCCAGGATGGGGCCAGGTAGAATGGAAACGTTTGATCACAGAACTTTCCTTAGTTGGATACAAAGGTTCCATCAGTTACGAACACGAAGATGTTACAATGAGTAGAATGGACGGTGTTGAAAAGACAGCTGAGTTCTTAAAACCATTGATCATCAAGAACCCATACGAAGGAAGACAGGATAAACTGTTCAGAGAGGACTAGGCTTCGTGTGCAACATGGAATGTGATCTTCACATACATACCAAATATTCAGATGGATCCATGTCTGTGAAGGATGTAATCTACTTTGCCGCAAAGATGGGCTTAAAGTATATTGCCATCACAGATCATGATTCCATTCGACATATGGACGAGACCATGTTTCTTGGAGAACAGGCTGGAGTCAAGGTAATTCCCGGCGCAGAAGCCACTGTGCT
>JAZQSD010000098.1:0-22181 GCA_045629925.1 Eubacterium sp. | reverse complement strand
ATTGTAAAAACCCCCAATACATTATATAGTTTTTTGCTACACCCCATAGTAAAAAATACCTTCTCCTAAAAAAGGCAGCTGATCGGTAAGCTGTCTTTTTTTCATGTCTTTATACAGATTGCAATTTTGCAACTTTTCCCATTTAAAATTTCATATTTCAGTTCATTATTGTGAAAATGATTTCTTTGTGTAAATAAAAATCCTTGCCAGTAAAGAAGAAGGCGTATCCAACAAAAGCTAAGCTGCGTTTATTAGCTGCGTGCTTTTCGTTGGATACGCCTTTTGTGTTTAAGAAGTATTTTTTATTTATACCTGAAATTGATGTCTCACAACAATGAACACCCCGATGATGATCAGTGTGATGAACACTGCCAGCATTCCACCGCCAATCTGTGGTCTGTATGCATCCTCATCAAATCGATTTGGATTGGTCTTATGACTTTCAAGCTGACGACCTTTGTTTGGTGTGTGTTTCATTGGGTTTGCCGCTGCAAGACCAAGTTTGCGCTGAAGTTTAACACCAAAGCCATCGTAGCGAGCCTGAATACCTGCAAGCAGAGCGCTGAGGCCGTAAAAACCTTTTTTAAATGGTTTTCTAAAGAACCAGTCGATATCCAATGTGATGGTATCGTGTGGGGCCATATTTTTTAAATACAGCACAAATGCCAGAAGTGCTGCTGGTACAAGCTGCATGTACTCTAGCAGATGGTGCAGGGAGTACACATGGTAGTGCTCTGGGTATGGCAACATGTTGTAAGCAAGGTTTGGTGCCACACCAAAAAGGATGCAGAGCGCTGCGCCGGCGATGATGGCCACATACATATTCTTGGGTATAGGTTTTATCTTTATATCACGATCTTTTCCAAAGAAGGTGAAATATCCCATTTTAAACAGGATGGAAAGTGCAGTACCGATACTTCCCGCAAGCATCAGGATCTCAAGGAGATGAGAACCTGTAGTATGTACAGCAGTCATGGATAAAGACTTGCATGTAAAGCCTGCAAATGGCGGTACACCTGCGATAGATAACGCTGCGATAAAGAAGCAGATACAGATGACAGGCATTTTCTTTGCAAGACCGCCCAGCTGACTGATCTTGGTGATTCCGGTTGCCTTAATGATAGCACCTGCACACATGAACAGTACAGCTTTGTAGATAATATTGCTGAAAGCTAATGCGATGGAGGCGTTTGCTCCGATCTCTCCGCCGATACCGATGTCGATTACCATAAAGCCTAACTGACTGATGATATGGTAGGACAGGACACGTCGCAGATTGTTTTCCATAAGGGCGAAGATTGCGCCGTAGAGCATCATGATTACCCCAAGAACAATCAGGAACTGTTCCCCGGAGAAAATACGCATCATGCTTAAAATGGCGATTTTGGTTGTAAAGGAAGCCATGTAGATGGTTCCGCTTAAACTTGCTTCTGGATAGGCGTCTGGAACCCAGGTGTGAAGCGGTACAACAGCTGCATTGATAGCCACACCAAGGAAGATTAGCCAGAAGGCTAAATCATATTCTCCTGCAATACAGGTAATGGCGCTGCTTCCATGGAATAGTTTAATAAGTACGCCGAACAGCAACAAGTTTCCGCCAAGCATGTGCATAATCAGATAGCGGAAGCCGGCTCCTGAGGAGCGGGCGCTTCTAGAGCACCACACCAGACACAGGGAAGTGATTGCCATGTATTCCCAAAAAATCAGCATTGTGAGCCAGTCACCGGCCATTGCCACACAGATGGAAGCTCCAGCATAGTTTAATGCTGCGAAAGATTCCAACTGTCGATTTTTGTTGGCGGAGTAAATGCCGGCAATCAATGCGATTACAGAAAATACAAATAAAAACAGGTAGTTTTCATTTGTAACATTCAAGTAATTTAGATGGAAACGATCCATAATGGTCAGCGTGTTTGTAGTGCCAATCGGCATCAGGAAAAAGGCAATCAACGTGACTGCTGGTCCGCCGATGACCGGAATCCTGCGCAGTTTGGCAGGAAGTATGGCGGCGATAATGCCGCATAGAATCAGGAAAAGTCCTGGGTGGAATATATTATTCATCGTAACCTCCGTAGTAATCTTCGGAACGCTGAATCAGTGCTGGTAAGAACTTTTTAGCCAAAAGGATCAGTACCCATGCACCAAGGAATCCAACCAGAGTGTAAAATCCTGCGTTGTGCAATCCCTCTGTTGCCAGGTGGAGCACAAACGACAGAACCAGTACAATTCCGATCAATATATAGATTATTTTTTTTGCTTTACTCATAGTTACCTCCTATCGCATAACTGCATTGGCTGCAATTTCCGCAATGGTATACAGACGCAGAGCAAAATCAGGATACAGACCAAACGTAATAGAAAGGCCGGCTGTTATAAAAATAGGAATAAGCATCCAACGAGAAGCTTCTTTTCGCTTAGTGAATTCACCTTTCGGATTTTTGGAAAAGAAAGCGTGATAGGATACTGGCAATAAGTAGATCAGACCTAACATGGAACTGATCAGTAATGTAATGGCATAGATCATGTTGCCGTGTTCCAAAGCGCCGAAAATAAGGTTTGATTTGCTGACAAAACCTACAATACCAGGGAATCCTATGATTCCCAGGGATGCAATCGTGTAGCACATCATTGTAATCGGCATTGCGCGACCGATACCTTTCATATCACTGACATTCTCTTTGTGCGCAGTTACGATGATGGCACCGGCACACATAAACAGTGTAATTTTCATAAGGGCGTGAGCCACAATATGGAACATAGCGCCTTTCATTCCTAACGGCGTAGTGATACAGATGCCAAAAAGTACATAAGAGAGCTGGCCAACAGTGGAATAGGCCAATCTTTTTTTCAGATTGTCCTGCTTGATGGCGATCAGGGATGCGCAGATAATTGTTGCTACTGCAAACCATCCCAGAATCTGATTGGCAGGAATCTCGCTTAAATACTGTGGTCCAAATACGTATCCTACAACGCGGACTACGCAGAAAGCACCAGCTTTAACAACGGCAACTGCGTGGAGCAGTGCGCTGACTGGTGTAGGGGCTACCATGGCAGCTGGAAGCCATCCGTGGAATGGCATCATACCTGCTTTGATAGCGCCGGCAGCTACCAGAAGGAAGAACAGGATTGTCATAAGAACAGGTCCTCCCATGGAGCTGTTTAAGAATCCTCCTGGCACAAAATCTGTAGTTCCACTAATGGCAAAGACGATTACGATGCCGGCAAGACAGAACTGTCCAGGAATCAGTGTGTACATCAGATATTTTCTTCCTGAATACTGCGCTTCCTGGTTTCTTGCGTGGAAAACCAGTGGCCATGTAGCCATGGTAAGCAGTTCAAAGAAGATGAAAAATGTAACAAGGTTAGCGGCAAAGGCGATACCTAAGGCAGAGCAGATACACATTGCAAAGAATGCGTAAAAACCTGTCTGGTTCTTTTCGTGGTGTCCTCGCATATATCCGATAGCGTAGAAGATTACTACTACATAAAGGAAGGAAGATACGCAGGCAAAAAGCATACCCGCCGCATCAGTTTTAACAGTGAAGGAAATGGAGTCTGTAGCCTGGAAAAGAGTGTATGTAAACTCAGTTCCTTTTTTTACAGAGCCAGCCATGGAGGCTACCAGCGCAAAAGCGCCGCCTGCCGCAGCAATACTCCAAAATTCTCGTAAGTTTGGTTTCTTATCTCCAGTAATCAGAATCAGGATACAGGCGATAAGAGGCAGCGCAATCGCTATCATTGGGCGTATATCAGTAACTATCATTTATAACACCCCCTGTAACGATATTTCTAACACATTGTGAACAATGTGGCTGTTTAAGAAGCCCATTGCGATGATGCCAACACCGAATAAGAGGATTGGAATCAGCATAGCAAGTGGAAGTTCCAGTTTCTTTGGAATATCGCCTTTGTTTTCTTCTAGAGATGGACTCTCAGGCTGGATAAAGATGCATTCCAACACACGAAGGAAATAAAAGGCGTTCAGCAAGCTACTGATGATCAGTACAATCAGGTATGGATACATATGTGCATCCAGGGAACCTAAGATCAGATACCATTTGCTGAAGAAGCCGCCTGTTGGTGGGATACCGATCATGGAAAGGGCTGCAATCACAAGCACTAAAGTTGTGATTGGCATTTTCTTGTGGAGACCACCAAAACGGCGATAATCTACGATACCGTAGCGGTACTGGATGGCGCCGATTACAAGGAACAAGCCACCCTTCATGAAAATGTGGTTCAAAATATGTAAGAAACCGCCGGTGATGCCGTAGTAGTTGCCTAGGCCGATGCCCAGGGCCACGTAACCAAGCTGAGCGATACTAGAGTATGCCAGCATACGGCGGAAGTCTGTCTGTGCCATGGCCATAACGGAGCCTACGATCATGCCGATAGCACCGATGACGCCAAGGAGTAAAAGGGCATTGTCGATGATCCAGTTGTCAATTCCAAAGATAAAGATAAAGAAACGGATCATGGCGAATGCAGGAACCTTGCTCATTGCACCTGAGATCAGCGAAGATGCACCAGGGTGAGCGTAGGAGTATGCGTCAGGCTGCCATACGTGCAGTGGGAAGATGGACATCTTGATTCCGAAGGAAATGATCAGGGAAGCACAAGCTAAGATGATCAATGGATTGTCCATATGACTCTGGATCAGAACTGCCAGGTCAGCCATATTTAATGTGCCGGTCAGCGCGTAGAGCATACCGATGGCAACCAGATAGAAGGATGCGCCGATGGTTCCGATCAAAAGGTAGCGGAAGGCTGCCAGAACGGATTTTTTACCACCCAGGGCAATAAGACCGTAGCCTGAGATGGACGCCACTTCTAAAAATACATAAAGGTTGAAGATATCGCCAGTGATGGTCATACCGCAAAGGCCTACGGTAAGAAGGCCGATTAGTGTATAAAAACCACCGGACTGAAGCCAGGCTTTATCTTTGATGAATTTTGTACTGTAAATTGCTGTGCACAGCGCAAGGAAGGCGATGAACATGGCAAGGATCGCATTTAATGGATCAATCACAAATTCAATGCCAATCGGTGCCTCCCAGTTACCCATTGCGTAATGAATCTCATGGGTGCCTAAGTGAATGTGCATATTAACGGTTTGAATCAACAGACCTAGGCTGCACAGGAAAGAGCCAGCCAGCGATGCGATTACTAGGCCCTTGCCAAGCCACTTGTGGATTCTGCTGAGGAAGGTGCACAGCAAGGCTGCAGAAAGAGGCAGCGCAATTACCAGTACAGGTAAATGATTTGCTAAATACATGTGCTTCTTACCTCCGTAAAATCTCGTCTTCTTCCACAGAACCGTAAGTTTCTTTCAAACGCATGAGAAGTGCAAGAGCAACACCTGTAGTACCTAAGGATACTACGATAGCTGTCAGCATCAGTGCGTGTGGAAGCGGGTTTAAATAGTCTTCTGCATGATGGGATACTTCATCCAATACAGGAATCATGCCAAGGCCCCCTGTTTTCTGGGCAAAGCACAGGAAGAACAGGATAACAGCCACCTGCATGATGTTCATACACATCATTTTTTTCATATAGTTTTTGCAAGTGATCATTCCGAAGATTCCAAGGAAAAACAGAATGAAAACCAGACAGTAGATGCCCCGCTGGGCAAGAAACATGTTTAATGCATCAATCATGATCTTCAAAGTCCTCCCTCTTTAATAATGCTTCCAGAATGCCAATGATGGTCATCATAACGCAGACGGTAACACCGATCTCGATGAGAAGGATGCCCAGTGCGTGAAGCTGTTCGTAGCCAAGGAACTGAAAAGGAAGCTTTCCGTATTCCAAGAAAAGACCGCCGTCTCTCATAGAGAGAAAACCTGTCAAGGTGTAGAGAAATGTACCAAGACCGGCAAAGGCGATAGCAGTAGGTCCGCTGATGCTAAAGGTGGCTTTTTCCCCTTTTACAAGTCGGGCAAGTACAATGCCAAGAGCCATTACAGCTCCAGCCTGGAAACCGCCGCCAGGACCATATTCACCAAATACTAAAACGTAGATGGCATATACCATAGAAAAGGGAACGATCAATCTGGAAGAGACGTCTAAGACAACGCCGCCGAAACGTTTTTTCATGACTTTTTATCCCCTTTCTTTTTGATTTCTTTTACCAAGATCAGTGTAACTACCAGACCGGACACGAACATTACAGACGTCTCAAACATAGTATCGAAGCCTCGGTAGTCAGCTAACACGCCGGATACGATGTTGTGTGCCGCTGTATCGTGGTGGGAGTTTTCGATATAGTAGTTTGAAATATGTGTGTTTGGTGCGGAGTTTGGATCTCCGATGGCTGGGAGATATTTGGTGCCTGCACAAAATGCAACTGCCATCACTGCAAGGACGATGAATGTAACTAATTTTGTTTTCATTTCTTACACCACCTATCTACCTTTTTAAGGGCCACTGCAAAGAAGATTGTAGACATGGTTCCGATAACTGCTTCGGTAAAGCCTACGTCAGGGGCGCCAAAGATCAAATATGTTAAAACTGCGCAGAAACTAAAGGCGCAGAACAATACTGTGCATCCAAAAAGGTCTGGGTTGAAAATGATCGCAATGGTGACGGCGATCAGAAACATCAGAAGGACTGCTTCTACAATATAGATCTGCATGTTAGACCTCCTTTTTATCAGCAAGATACATAGGGAACTTGCTTTTTCGTCCTGTTCGGTCAAGGATGTGTCCACCGATTGGGTTACAGATACATACCAATAAGAACAGGATGACAATTTTTACTGACAAAATGCTGAATCCTGACTGAACGATAAAGCCCAGGCAGATAAGCAGTGTGCCCAGAGTATCGCCTACACCTGCCACATGGCATCTGGTGTAAAAGTCTGGGAAACGATGGTAGCCCACCACGGAGGTGAGACAGCAAAACAATCCTGAAAAAAGGAGAATGATTGAAATGATACTTAAAACAATCTGCATTTACTGTTCCTCCTTTTTCTGTTTGTTGTGATATTTCTGAACATATCGTGAGATTACGATATTGCCAACAAAACCTAAGATACCGTAGGCAATGGCGATGTCGATATACATCTCAGGGCGTCCGTCCAAGAAACCGAACACAAGGATTAAGATAATCACATTTGTGTTGATTACGGAAAGACCGTTCATTTTGTCGTAAATCGCTTTTTCGCGAAACATTTTCAGCAGCATGAGGAAGATAAAAAACAGACAAGCTGCAATGATGATTAAATATACTATGCGCATGTGTTATCCTCCTGATTTTTTTTGCAGATTGGGCAGTCCGGACATGGTGTTGGAAGCATGCTAAAGTCTGCGTCCAGTCCGAAGAGCCAGGCTACTTTTTTGGCCATAGCACCAGAAATAATGCCCTCAGCGGCTCCTGGTGTCAGAGCATGGATCTCGTAGATGTTGTCTCTAGAAACGTTCAGAGTGATGGTTCCTGGAGTCAAAGTGATGGAGTTGGCAAGAAGTGCCAGCGCCACCGGGTTGTCCATGGATGTGTGAAAATGCAGCAGCGTTGGATGGATTGGAAGTTCTTTCTTCCATGTAGCCTTTGCAACGTCCATATTTGCCAGGATCAACTCTTTTAACAGCCAGAACACATAAGCGATCAGCTTGTAAATAGGCACATTCAAAAGAAAATATTTCTTTGTATGTGAAATATTGTCAATCATAAATAGTGGTGTGCAGACCCAGGCGATAAGCAGGCATGCAACAGCTCCCATGATCAGGAACTTAAGCTGCAGGGAACCGCTGATCAGCAGCCAGAATATGTACAGATAGATAGTAAAACGCAGGTAGTGTTTTAATGGATTGCCAACTACCGTACTGTCATGTAAGAAAAGTCTGTCTTTCATGATAATCTCCATTTGTTTTATTATTTAAAAGGTTGTTTTTTATAATTAGGAATTGAGGCGTATAAACCTCCATCTTTAACTATACACAAAAAAAATAAAAATGTCATTCAACCATTAATGCGAGTTATGGGATATTTATGCACATGTGGGATAAAAGTATAATAAAACACCAATACCCTATACCGTGGTTTTTAAGCCGCGATGAATGGTATATAACTTTCAACTTCCAATGACACAAAACCTCTGACTTAAGAGTATAACATCCGGCAAGAAAATAGTAAAGAAATGGCAAAGAAATAGCAAGGAAATGGTGAAGTGAAGGAAGATGGAAATAAAGAAACAGCGCATACGGCAGCAATGCCCATCAGTGGCAAAGCATACGATATACGCTGTTTTTTTGTGATTGTATTATTTTGATAAAGCTTTTGTTTATTGTGACATTCCATGTTTTAAAGTCAGATAGAAGTGCGCTCTTGCGGATTCCATGTATGGATGAAGCAGCAGATAACCAAGGCCTGCTGTCAGTGCACACAGAATGTGCCAGCCAATAAAGCTGATGTCTAAGCAGAACAGGCGCCACTTATTTCCAATCATCATTTCTTTGGACTTGTCGATGGCTTCTAAGATTCCCATATCAGGATTTTCTGCCATAAGGTAGGTTGCCATGGAGTAGCGGTAAGCGGCAATGATGCCTGGAATGATAAACAGCAGACTCCACAGGATAATGAAGATGGCCATCACGATACGAAGTCCCAACGCTCTGCCGAAGATCTTCATGCGGGAAAAGAGTTCGCCCACTTCTGGATTCATATCATAGTTCAGCTTCAGGAAATAATTGCGTATGCCAAGTTCAATAGCACCGCCAATGATGAAAATTACAAGTCCGTAAATAATTGACACACCAGCAATAGCTCCAACGATTGCGGCCAGGTTTGAGTGGAAAAATCCAGATGTAAATTCGGAGATGGAGCTGCCAAAAGAAAGTCCGGTATTTTGTCCAATGTTTAGGCCGAATAAAGTGATGTAAGTATTGCCTGGTTCAATGTTAAGTTCGAAAATAGACTGGTTTTGTAATCCACCTAAAATCATTGCAAGAAATGCAACCAAAACGGACATTGGCCAATGGCCTTTTAAGGATTTGCGAGCCATTGCTCGGTAATCTTTTGCGTAATACATAAGAAACCTCCTTGCGGAATTAAAAATGGAATATTTTTTCGTATTCGTGTACCACATGTTTCCAACGGAAACGAACCAGCAGGATCAGAATCAAAATGCAGATCAGACCCGTAATGATTGGCAACAGCGAGAATGACAGCACTCCTGCAATAGTGAGGATAAATGGCACCAGGCCAATGAGACATTCCCAGGAAACGTAAAGAATCAGTTCGCTTCGTGTTGTGTCTGTGCTGAACATATGTGCAAGATAGATGCTCAGGAAGATATTTACCATTACAAAGATCGGCACTTCTAAGGTCAGCACCCACTGGCTCCAACCTGTACAGATATCTATCAGCAGATAAACGGCACTGGTCAGCAGGAAGCTTTGGAATAGTTTTCGAAGTACACTTTTTTTATTCAGTACGCCGGAAACTACGCTGCTCCAGATGAAAAATGTGTTTACATACATGGTAAAGAGCCACATTTCATGACGCTTTGTTGCGATGTAAATGATTGCAAATATAACCGCGGCCAGAATGCTGAGCCAATTAGCCCATATTAGACCGGTTCTTAGACCGCTGCTGTTATTCTTTGGTATTGGAAATACGTCCTCGCCTTTGTTGGATTTTGGGTCAGCCCAGTAAGTGACTTTTCCAGGTTCCTCCTGATTGGTGATCAGGACAGGCGGGGTATTGGTGTGGATCTCGGCTGTTGCGCCAAGTTCTTCCAATAAATTAAAAAATGTATATACAACGGTTGCGTCGTAGAATGCGTCTGTGATTCCGATGGTCAGGTTATCTTTGAAGGAAATGCACTCAGCCTGAATGTTTAAGGTGGAAGAGTACACGCCCCAGTGGTTTACATAATTTGCTAACGCATCAGGTAATGTTACTCGTCCAAGGTTGGACACACAGCCTGTGATAAAGCGTTTGGTAACAAAGTTGATAAAACGAAGCCCAGGTCCTTTGAGTGGCAGCGGAATCAGTCTCATCGGAATAATGCGTTCGAAAAATCCGTAGGAGTTGATACGGCCTTCTAAGTTTTCAAAAGTAATGATCTTGGCAAATTCCCGTGATACTTCCTGACAGATATGCTCTAAAGTATCTTCGCGGCTTGTTGGATGATACTCAATCGGAAGCATAACGAAGAAGTTTCTTGTTGTCACCGAAGGGAAGTGGTTGCGCAGGTTGATCGGAATGTCGATAACCATAGCTTTTGCCAGATCTTTTGGCTTCATATTCAAGATCAGGGACTTAATAAACACTGCAACGAGAAATTCGGACATAGTTGCGTCGTATTTCTTAGCAAGTTCCAGCACTTTCTTTACAGACAAGATACCTTCTGTAACGTTTAGATCCATATCCGGACGGCGTTTGCCGCTTCGGCGCCACACCACACTTTTTTTCATCTTACGAGGGTTTTTGCCGCCGGTGTAATATTTGACGAAAGCGTCTTCGTCCATGTCCTCAACCGCATTGGTATTTACAAGCAGTGGGTCGTCCAGGGGAAGTGTGTTTGGATGCAGGATATTGATGTAGGCGGCCAAAATAAATTTTAAGAATTCGATGGCGCCGGCACCGTCTGCCAAAGCGTGGAACACTTCCAGGTTGATTCGTTTCTTGTGATAGGTTACATGAAACAAAAGTCCCTGATGACCATGTTTGTAAATGTGTGAACATGGTGTCTGTGATTCTTCAGAAACTACAGGTTTTAAGTTGCTGTATTCTAAATAGTACCAGAAGAGGCCCGCTCTCAAGATTTTCAGAAACTGTGGGAACTGGACAACTGCCTGATCTACCGCTTTCTGCAGTGCTTCTGGCTGAATATCTTCGGTTAACTCACAGTAGAAACGGAACACTCTGGTTTCGGATAATTCAATTGTAGATGGGAAAATCTTGGCAACATTGTCAAGCTTGTTCCATTTTTGCATAGGAATTCTCCTGTTTGTGTTTTGTTCTTATTTTTGGCTATGCTCTAATGAGACAGCCAGTTGGATATGTGTTTTTATCTATTATATACACAAACCCAAGATACAGTTTAGTTTGCAGGAGAAAAGATGTCAATGTTAGGGAAATAATTTAAGAAAAAAGTAATGATTTCTGTGTTATTGACTTTACACTTTGTGATAAGATTTGTTATAATTATGAATCGTGTGTGGGCTTTTGCCTGATGCACCTATAAAATAAGTAGAAACCGTTGAAATATAAAGTGTTAATTTTTGTAATATTTAAGGAGAGTTATCATGAGCAAAGAGTTGGAAAAAACCTATAATCCTAAGGATTTGGAAGACCGTTTGTATGAGAAATGGGAAGAGAAGAAGTATTTCCATGCAAAAGTAGATCGCAGTAAAAAGCCATTTACGATTGTGATGCCACCACCAAACATTACTGGTCAGCTTCACATGGGACATGCTTTAGACAATACAATGCAGGATATTCTTATCCGTTGGAAGAGAATGCAGGGATACTCTGCACTTTGGCAGCCTGGTACAGACCACGCAGCTATCTCTACAGAGGTTAAGGTTATCGAAAAGTTAAAAGCCCAGGGAATTGAAAAATCTGATCTGACAAGAGATGAGTTTTTGAAACATGTTTGGGAATGGAAGGAAGAGTACGGCAATCGTATCGTTAGCCAGCTTAAGAAGCTTGGTTCTTCTGCTGACTGGGACAGAGAACGTTTTACAATGGACGAAGGATGTTCTGATGCGGTAAAAGAAGTTTTCGTACGTCTTTTTGAAAAAGGATATATTTACAAAGGTTCCAGAATCATCAACTGGTGTCCAGTTTGCCAGACTTCTATCTCTGATGCAGAGGTTGAACATGCAGAACATGCAGGACACTTCTGGCATATCAAGTATCCAATCATCGGCGAGGAAGGCCGTTTTGTAGAGATTGCTACAACTCGTCCAGAGACAATGCTTGGTGATACAGCTGTGGCTGTTAACCCAGAAGATGAAAGATATCAGGACATCATCGGCAAGAAGTTGCTGCTTCCACTGGTGAACAGAGAGATTCCTGTTGTTGCTGATGAGTATGTTGACAAAGAGTTTGGTACAGGCTGTGTTAAGATTACACCAGCACATGACCCTAACGACTTTGAAGTTGGCAAACGTCACAATTTACCAGAAATCTGCGTAATGAATGATGATGCAACAATCAACGAACTTGGCGGCGAATATGCTGGCATGGACCGTTATGAAGCAAGAAAAGCGATTGTTGCAAAATTAGATGAAATGGGTCTTTTAGTAGCTGTAAAAGATCATTCTCACAATGTAGGTACACATGACCGCTGTAATACAGTTATCGAACCAATGATCAAACCACAGTGGTTCGTTAAGATGGAAGAGATGGCAAAACCAGCTATCGAAGCTCTTGAAAGCGGCCGTTTGAAATTTGTTCCTGAAAGTTTTGGAAAGACATACATGCACTGGCTGGAAGGTATCCGCGATTGGTGTATTTCCCGTCAGATCTGGTGGGGACATCAGATTCCTGCATTCTACTGTCCAGACTGTGGCGAGATGGTAGTTACAAAGGAATCCGCACCAAAATGTCCAAAATGTGGCTGCGACCATATGGTTCAGGATGAGGATACTTTGGATACATGGTTCTCCTCTGCGTTATGGCCATTCTCCACACTTGGCTGGCCAAACAAAACAGAAGAACTTGATTACTTCTATCCAACAAATGTACTTGTTACAGGTTACGACATTATCTTCTTCTGGGTAATTCGTATGGTATTCTCTGGCTTAGAGCAGACAGGTGTTGAACCTTTCAACACAGTTCTGATCCACGGTCTTGTTCGTGACTCTTTAGGCCGTAAGATGAGCAAGTCTTTAGGAAATGGTATCGATCCTCTTGAAGTTATCGATAAATACGGTGCAGACGCTCTTCGTCTCACTCTGATGACAGGTAATGCACCTGGCAATGACATGCGTTTCTATTGGGAACGTGTTGAGGCAAGCCGTAACTTTGCAAACAAAGTATGGAATGCTTCAAGATTTATTATGATGAATTTAGGCGACGCTGAAGTGAAACAGCCAGCAGTGGAAGATCTTAAGGCTGCTGACCGCTGGATTTTATCCAAAGTTAACACTCTTGCAAAAGATGTTACTGAGAACATGGATAAGTACGAACTTGGTATCGCTGTTCAGAAAGTATATGACTTTATTTGGGAAGAATTCTGTGATTGGTACATCGAGCTTGTAAAAGGTCGTCTGTACAACAAGGAAAATCCAGAAATGAAGGCTGACAGTGCTCTTTGGACTTTGAAAACAGTTCTGTCCAACGCGTTAAAACTTCTTCACCCATACATGCCATTTATCACAGAAGAAATCTTCTGTACACTTTGCCCAGAAGAAGAATCTATCATGATCTCTTCCTGGCCAGAATTCAAAGATGAATGGTGCTTCCCAGAAGCAGAAGAAGGTGTAGATAAGTTAAAAACACTTGTTAAAGCTGTTCGTAACCTTCGTGCAGAGATGGATGTTCCACCAA
Organism: Eubacterium sp.; assembly: GCA_045629925.1. Taxonomy (GTDB): domain Bacteria; phylum Bacillota; class Clostridia; order Lachnospirales; family Lachnospiraceae; genus Brotonthovivens. The sequence continues at coordinate 8,678 of JAZQSD010000098.1, read as the reverse complement.
GCCGCAAGGCAAAATTCTTCATGGTATCCGAACTTGCAAGTGTACTTGATCAGTACCAGGCACTGAAAGAAGATTTCATGCCATTGATCAGCGCATCTGAGTTCGTTGCACAGGAAGACAAAGCAGGAATTCCTGACAATGCTGTTTCTGTAGTTATTCCAGACGCAGTGGTTTATGTTCCATTGGAAGACCTTGTAGACATGGAAAAAGAAAAAGAACGTCTTGCGAAAGAAAAAGCAAAACTTGAAAAAGAGGTAGCTCGTTCCAACGGCATGCTTTCCAACGAGAAGTTCTTAAGCAAAGCTCCAGAAGCTAAAGTTGCAGAAGAAAAAGCAAAATTAGAAAAATACAAACAGATGCTTGCTGAAGTTGAAGCTCGCTTGGCTCAGATTCAGTAGGATAGAAAGAGGACTATTGTGAAAAAATCAGTGATAATCCGACTTATTGTGTTAGCTATTTTGATCGTCGCATTTTTTATTTTACGTTCACACACAATGAGCGCATAAAAAGCAAGATTAGGGGAGAAACACCTTGTGTTTCTCCCTAAATTGATTCTTTGAATTTCCCGCGGGAAGTTTTTTGTTTTGCCCTAGCGGGGCGTCAGAAAGAAAAGCGGGGGCGCTGCGCCCCGCAAGAAAATTGTCACGCCCCGGAAGAAAAAAGATTCGCGGCAGGGGTAAAAGAAACGAAAAAGCAAGTTAAATACCCCCAGAAAATTCGCGACGGGGGTAAAAGAAGCGAAAAAGCAAGAGAGATACCCCCGGAAGATTTGTGGCGGGGGTAAAAGAAGCGAAAAAGCAAGTGAAATACCCCCAGAAGATATGCGGCGGGGGTAAAAGAAGCAAAAAAGCAAGTTAAATACCCCCAGAAGAATTGCGGCGGGGGTAAAAGAAGCGAAAAAGCAAGTGAAATACCCCCAGAAGATTCGAGGCGGGGGTAAAAGAAACGAAAAAGCAAGCGAAATACCCCCCAGAAGATTTGCGACGGGGGTAAAAGAAGCGAAAAAGCAAGTTAGAAGCAAGTGAGAAGTAAGAAAATGGAAAAACAATTATTTAAAGAAGCGATTGACTTCTTATATGATATTCCAAAATTTACAACTAAAAATTCTCAGGCTCACACCAAAGAATTCCTGGCTTTATTAGGGTCACCTCAGAATTCTTTCAAGACGATCCACGTGGCAGGAAGTAATGGAAAGGGCAGTACATGCAAGTTCTTGTTTGAGATGCTGAAACTGACTGGCAAGAAGGTTGGGCTTTTCACATCGCCACATTTAGTGGATATAAGAGAGCGCTTTTTGGTAAGCCAAGGGAGCGAGAGTTCTTCGGAAGATAGTTGCGTAAATGCAGATCCACAGCTGGTGTCTGTTTCTGAATTTTTAGAGAGTTACCAGATTGTGAAGCAGGCAGCGGAGCAGCAGGAGAAAAACAGTGGTGCATACCCGACTTTTTTCGAGTTCATTTTTGCCATGGGAATGGTATTGTTCCAGAGGGCCGGCGTGGAAATCTGTGTGTTAGAGACTGGGCTTGGGGGCAGATTGGATGCCACCAATACTGTGGACAATCCAATTCTTACAATTATCACTTCTATTAGTTTAGAACATACAGAATATCTTGGTGAGACCATTGGGGCTATCGCTGGAGAAAAAGCTGGCATTATCAAGCCTACAGTTGCGGTAATCTACGATGCAAACGAACCGGAGGCGGAGCAGGTGATAAAGGCCCGTGGCGCAGAACTTGAAAGCCCGGTTTACGGTATCAGCAAGAACATGTGTCAGATACTGGAAATTAACAGAAATTTTATTGAATTTTCCATTTCTACTAGGTATGATAAGGAAACAAGATGGCGAATTCCGTTTGTGGCAGAGTATCAGGTAATGAATGCTGCTCTTGCGATTACAGGAATGAGATATTTGCTAGATAAGCAGTTTGTAGTGTTTGGTGAAAAAGAAACACTACTTTTGCAGGAGATTCTTGCAAACACCCACTGGGCCGGCCGTATGGATGAAGTTGAGGAAGACATTTTCTTTGACGGAGCTCATAATTTGTCTGGTGTGACAGAATTTGTGAAGGCGGCAAAACATCTTTGTGATGCAGATCAGATCCAGCCGATGCTGCTTTTTTCCATGGTGAAGGAAAAGGATTACAGACATGCGATTCAGTGTCTTGCAAGAGCGTGTGACTGGGAGGCTGTGTTTGTGGCCACGATTCCAAACCAGAGAGGGATTCCGGCAGAAGAATTGCAGCAGATTTTTGCAGAAGAAAATCTGGAAGTAACAGCCATTGATGATTATAAAAAAGCATATGACAGGGTATACTCTATGAAAAAAGAGGGGCAGAAATTGTTTTGCACAGGATCTCTTTATTTTATAGGTGCGCTGAAGGAACATATCGAATCTCGTAAAGAGGGGGATGCATAATGATAAATTTTGAAGAAGAAATCTTAAAATTCAAACCAAGCATGGAGATAGAAGATGCAGAAGATGCCATCTACAGCCATGATATGACAGATATGATGGACGTTTTGCAGCAGATGATGCAGGAAGCAAAAAGATAGTGGAGGCATAGTATGTATTGTTATTATTGCGGTGCATGGCTTGACAGCTCCGACTATTGTCCAAACTGTGAAGCAGATGTGCATATGGTAAAAAAAATCCAGGCAGTCTCCAACCGCTGGTACAACGAAGGCCTTGCACGTGTGAAAGTCCGCGACCTTAGCGGAGCGGTGGAAGCTCTCAAGAAGAGTTTAAAGTGGAGCAAGATGAACATGGACGCCAGAAATCTTCTGGGCCTTATCTACTACGAGATGGGTGAGTCCGTGGATGCGGTAAGCCAGTGGGTGCTCAGCAAAAGTCTGATTCCTGAGGAAAATCCTGCTACAGAGTATCTGAATAAAGTGCAGAATAGCAGTTCTCATATCGACAAGCTGAACCAGACAAGCAAGAAATTTAACCAGGCGCTGACTTACAGCTTGCAGAACAATGATGACCTGGCTATTATCCAGTTGAAGAAAGTTCTTGCAACAAATCCAAAACTGGTAAAAGGCCATCAGTTGCTGGCTCTTTTGTATATGAAAAACGGTCGCTATGATCTGGCGAAAAAGGCATTGAGAAATGCCGGACGTATTGATGTAAACAATGTTCGCACATTGACTTATCTGAGAGAATGTAACGAACAGTTAAAGTTGAGCGGTAAAAACAAGCGACTCAAAGAAGAGGACGATGAGATCATCTCATATGAAAGTGGAAATGATATTATCATTCGCCCACGCCGATTCATCGACAACACCATGGTCATGTCTGTGGTAAATCTTTTGGTTGGTGCAGTAATCGGTATTGCGGTGGTATGTTTCCTGATCGTGCCTAGCATCAAGCAGAATGCGCAGAACGAAGCAAATATGTCCGTGGTAAAAGCCAATGAGGCTCTGTCCACAAGAGAGCAGGATATCAAAGATCTTCAGACACAGATCGATACCTTGACACAGCAGGTGACAACAGCCCAGGCAGACAGCGAGGCGGCGGCGAACATGGTAGAGTCCTATGATGAGCTGCTGCAGGCATATGTATATTATGCGAAAAACGAGCACAGAACAGTTGTAGAAGTGCTTCAGGGGATTGATAAAGAAGCCCTTGATGAGGATGGACAAGCAGACTACGACTTGTTGTTGAGCAAAGTTCAGGATGCGCTGTTGGGCAAAAAATACCAGGATGGTGTGGATGCTTATTATGAAGAAAACTACACCATAGCTCTTTCAAACTTGTCAGATGTAGTGAGCTCAGAAGAAGGATACAAAGACGGAAAAGCAATGTATTTCTTGGCTCATACTTATCGCAAGTTAAAAGATGGTGACAATGCCATCAAGTGGTTCCAGAAATGTATCGACAGCAGTTACGAGCTGGACGAGACAGATGAAAGCATGCAGGATTATATTGATTATATCAGGCTGCAGCCAGAGACATATGGTCTCAATAATTAAGATTACGAAAGACGTCATAGAAGATATGGCGTCTTTTTTATTGCAAAAGAGAAGAATTTCTGAGGATTAAACAGGAGGTGGAAAAATGGATTGCCATTATGAGTTGAAAGGCTTTTGCCTAACAGTGCATGTGCCCACAGAGCTGGACCATCACGTGGCAAAAGGCATACAGGAGGACGTGGATTCTATGATAAAGATGTATGGAGTTATGACAGTGATCTTTGATTTCGAGAACACCGAATTCATGGACAGTTCTGGAATTGGCGTGATTTTGGGAAGATACAGGAATCTGACTTTTTCAGGAGGGAAAGTGAAGGTAATAAACCTGGTGAATGAGAGAGTCAAAAAGATCTTTGCCATGGCGGGACTTTATAAATTAGTAGAGGTAGATGGGAGATGAGCAAGTTGTGGAAGAATGTATCGGATGGATGGGAACAAAAAAGTGATGGATGGGAACAGGAGAGCCCAGGATGGGGGCAGAATAATAGTTGGGAATCAGAATCAGTATATTTTAATGAAATGCAGATTGTGTTTGACTCCCGGTCTGAAAACGAAGGGTTTGCAAGAATGGCGGTGGCGGCATTTGTCAGTTTTCTGGATCCTACATTAGATGAGTTAGCAGATATAAAAACGGCTGTGTCGGAGGCAGTGACCAACTGTATTATCCATGGGTATCAGCAAAAACCGGGAAAGATTTTCCTGGATGCTACCATAGAAGGGCAGCAGCTTACTGTCAGCATAACCGATGAGGGTGTGGGAATTCCGGATGTTGAAAGGGCCAGAGAGCCCTTGTACACATCCAAACCAGAGCTAGAGCGCTCCGGGATGGGATTTTCCTTCATGGAAGCTTTTATGGATGATGTGCAAGTGTATTCCAGCCCGCGAAAAGGAACCCGGGTTGTAATGTCCAGAGTGTTAGTAGGACGGCAGGTGAACCAGTGATGTGCGGTTCAATGAACACAAGGATGCTTTTGCTGCAGGCGCAGCAGGGGAATCTCGGCGCCAGGGAGCGTCTTGTGAAAGAAAACATGGGGCTTGTCTGGAGCATCGTCCACAGATTTGCTAACCGTGGATACGAGAAAGAAGATTTGTTTCAGATTGGAAGTATTGGATTGATTAAGGCCATTGAACGATTTGACCTTAATTATGATGTAACTTTTTCTACATATGCAGTGCCCATGATCAGCGGAGAAATCAGGCGTTTTATGCGGGATGATGGAGTGATTAAGATCAGCCGCTCTGTGAAAGAGAATTATTGGAAGATACAGCGGGCAAGACAGATGCTTAAGGAGCAGGAGGAACAGGAAGTTACAATCAGCCAGCTGGCGGAGTTGACGGGACTTTCAAAAGAAGAGATCCTTATGGCGCTGGATGCTCCAATGGAAATAGAATCTTTGAATAAGCCACTGTTGGGAATTACAGGCAAGGAGGTTACCCTGGGAGAAAAAATCTCAGACCCGGTGGATGAGAAAGAACAGGTAGATAACCGTATTTTGATCGAAGAATGTATGGAGATTTTAACGCAACAGGAAAAAACACTGATCCAAATGCGTTTTTTTCATGATTGCACACAAAGTGTGGTTGCCAAACATTTGAACATGACCCAGGTGCAGGTGTCCCGCTTGGAGAAAAAGATCCTCAAGGCACTTCGTGAAAAAATGAAGAACTGATAAAATGTCGAAGCAAGATAATTCGAAATCATGAAAAGAATTTAGAATGAAGCAAAATAATTCGAAACCATGAAAATAATTCAGAATGAAGTAAAACAAGTCAAAATCAAGCTAAAAAACAGCGATGAAAATTAAATAGACAGTGAATAGTTTCTTTGAAACGTCTCATACTAATACCACAAAACATAGGAAAAAGGAAGTGTATTGGTATGAAATATAAGATGTATCGAATCTGCCTCCTTATGGTTGCTGTAGCGGCCACAACAGGAGGCATTTTGTATTATTGCATGTGCGAGAAAAATATGGAAGCAAGCGGGAAGGGAACATTGGTGAACCAAATGCAGAACACAGGAAACAAAATGAAACGCGTGGGAAAACACGTGATCAATGAAGTGGCCAACGCGGTGGAACAGACCGGAGAAGAGATGAAAAATGCAGCGAGAAATTCTAGTCGGGAGATGAAGAACGCCGCAAAGAATACTGGCCGAGAGATGAAGAATGCGGCAAAGAATACTGGCCGAGAGATGAAGAATGTGGCAATGAATACTGGTCGCCAGATTAAGCGAGCGATGGAAACCACTGGACACGAAATGAAGGAAGCTGCTGCTGCAACAGGGTATGAGTGGAAACATGCGGCCAAAACTTTGGGTCGGGAATTTAAGGATGAATTTGGCAAAAACTCTTCAGAACAGGTGTAAGTTTGAATCGTGTAAATGAGACGTTGTATTTGAAAATTGAACAGAGTACCCAGGTGAGAAAGCCGGAGGTGACCATCGCAGATGTGGGGAAAATCCAGTGTAGCAACAGCACTGTGAAAGCTCGGGTGAGTCAAATGCGTCTGTTTAAGTTTGACGGGTCACAAAATGCAAAAAAGAAACAGTATCAGACCTTTTCCGTGCTGAAAGTAATCCAGATGATCCAGCAGGAATATCCGAATGTGGAAGTACAATCCTTGGGAGAGGCGGATTTTATCGTTCATTATGTTGCCAGGGAAGAGAAGATGGCGGTGCAGTTTTTAAAGACGGCTATCATTTGTTTTATTGTATTTTTTGGCGCAGCTTTTATGATTGTGACTTTTTGCAAAGAAGTGTCGCTGACACTGATGCTGGATTTTGTGTACGAACGGGTGACTGGTCTTGCACCCACAAGTATCACTTTGCTGGACATCAGTTTTTGCGTAGGGTTGCCAATCGGGGTGATAACTTTTTACAACCATATTGGCAGAAAGAAGTTTGATGATGATCCGACACCGGTGCAGGTTGCAATGAACAAATACGAGAAGGATGTGGATTCTGCCTGTATTGAGACGAAAGGCCGGGAGGGAAAAACCATTGACGTTGATTAGAGATGTGCTTGCATGTGTTTTGGGACTGATCTATGGAGGTGGCGTTGCAACAGGGGTGATTGCCCTGATCACTGGTCTGGGGGTCATTCCGAGGATTGTAGGAAAAAGCACAACGGCAAGACATATTTTGCTGTATGAGAATTTCCTGATCGCAGGGGCTTCCTTGGGATGCTTTTTGGTAATCCTAGAGTTGGACTTGCGTATTCTTGGCAGTTGGTTCCTTGTATTTGCAGGTGTGTTTGCAGGGATATTTGCAGGATGTCTGTCGGCGGCGCTGGCGGAAGTGATACAGATCTGGCCGGTTCTTTATCGGAGGATTGGAGCAAAGTACGGAATACGAATTGCCATGACTTGTTTTGCAGTAGGGAAATTAGTTGGGGGTCTGTATTATTTCCTGCGATTAAAATATCAGATTTAGATTTTTCCCACGGGCTAAATAAAAGATAGCCGCCAAAGTTTCATGAAAGGTTTCAAGATATAGATGAGCAATAAGAAAAAGAAAAAAAGTAATGTTCGAGTGGAGAACGCAGGAAATAATAAGCTGAATAAAAGCAGTATAGATGAGAGCCAATCTTTTGATATTGAGACAGAGCCAAATGAGATTAAAAGAAAAGAAATCTATAATGCCTACGTTAAGTCGGTGACTCCTACTTACAGCCTGCCTTTAAATATGTTCAAGGCATTTTTGGTGGGGGGATGTATCTGTCTCATCGGGCAGATTATCATGAATTTTCTTCTGAATCATGAGATGGATCAAAAAACAGCAAGCACATGGACCAGTTTGATTCTGATCTTGATCAGTGTAATCCTGACTGGGTTTAATATTTATCCGTCACTGGCTCAGTTTGGCGGCGCAGGTGCTTTGGTTCCTATCACCGGATTTGCCAACGGAGTGGCGGCTTCTGCTATCGAGCAAAAAGCGGAAGGTCAGGTGTTTGGGGTTGGCTGCTGTATTTTCCAGATTGCAGGTCCGGTAATCTTGTATGGGATTTTTACAAGCTGGATTCTAGGAATCATATATTGGCTGTTGAAAATAGCGGGAGCGGTGTGATGTCGCTCCTTTTAAAATGCTTGCTTTTCTGGCCCTGTTGTTTCAAAATGAATGAAAAGGACAATGATCAGAGGTGTGTTATGGGATTTGGAAGTTTTTTTAAAAAAGGAAAAAAAGAGTCAGCTGTAACTGAGGATATCTCAGTGGTGAGAAAAGCTGATATTGCAGAAGAAGATGAGAGCATCGTGGCGGTAGATAAGGATACGTTGTCAAGAGATGAAGATACCGTGGCAGCAGATGGAGAAACTGTGTCAATAGATGGAAATACAGCAATCAACAGTCAAGGCAACAGATTTGCCTATAAGACAAGAGGGAATTCCTCTCCAAGAGACAAGCAGAACATATATTTTTGCTGTCATCCAAAGGATCTGAACAAATATATCAATAAAATTTCTGAGGATATTTTAGAACGACAGAATTGTGCTATTTGGTACGATGCAAATCCTGCACAGGCTTGTGATGAAAGTTTTTTGGACAACTTGTCACAGATGCAGTTGTGTGTGATTCCTGTGACAACTCGTTTTTTGACAACGGATAACAAAGCTCTTAAGGTGGAGTTTGCCTATGCCATGGAGAAAAATATTCCAGTGCTTCCACTGATTCAGGAGTCTAGATTGGCACAGCTGTTTAACAAAAAATG
>JAZQSD010000097.1:0-19245 GCA_045629925.1 Eubacterium sp. | reverse complement strand
CGCAAAAATTCTTGCAGAGGTGGTTGGTTATGGTGCAACAAGTGATGCGTATCATATCACATCCCCTGCAGAGGATGGCATGGGAGCAGCAAATGCAATGCGTTTTGCCATGCGAGATGCCAATGTGGAACCAGAAAAGATTTCCTATATCAATGCCCATGGAACCAGTACACACCATAACGATTTGTTCGAGACAAGAGCTATCAAAGCAGTATTCGGTGATCATGCATATAACGTAAAAGTAAATTCCACAAAGTCCATGATCGGTCACCTTCTAGGTGCAGCAGGTGCAGTTGAATTTATCGCAAGTGTGCTGCAGATGAACAACAATTACATTCATCCAACAGTAGGTCTTGAACATGCTGATGAAGAATTGGATCTTGATTATGTTCAAGGCAGAGGCGTGGATATGGAATTCGAATATGCAATGAGCAATTCTCTTGCATTTGGTGGACACAACGCAACATTGATTATTAAGAAATATCAGAATTAGGAGATTCCAAATGGAAGTAGATCAGATTATTAAACTTATGGAAGCCGTTTCCAAACATGAAATCTCTGAGATTTCACTGGAAGAGGACGGTACTGTTCTGACGATAAAAAAGGAAAATGAAGTTGTGCAGATGCCGGAAATGACAGTTGCACCGGCGTTTGCACAGCCATTAGCTGCGCCAACAACACAAATGCCAACACCTATTTTGCAACATTCTGCAGAAATGCCTGCAGGAAATAAGGTTTGTTCGCCGCTAGTGGGAACTTTCTATGCGGCATCAGCGCCTGGAGCAGAGCCATTTGTAAAAGTTGGCGATACAGTAAAGAAGGGACAAACGTTAGGCATTGTTGAAGCAATGAAACTTATGAATGAAATTGAGTCAGAATATGACGGAATTGTAAAATCTATTCTCGTTGAGGACGGAAATCTGATAGAATATGGTCAGGAGATGTTTATCATCGGATAAGAAAAGGAGAATAGTATTATGTCATTATTAAATACACAGCAGATTATGGAAATTATCCCTCACCGTCAGCCAATGCTTTTGATTGACACCATCGAAGAATTAGAACCAGGAATTCGCGCCGTTGGCAGAAAATGCGTAACTTACAACGAACCATTTTTTGCAGGTCATTTTCCACAGGAACCTGTAATGCCAGGAGTTCTTATCATTGAGGCGCTGGCACAAGTTGGTGCAGTGGCGGTATTAAGCTGTGATGAATTTAAAGGAAAAACAGCCTATTTTGGAGGAATTAACTCTGCCAAGTTCAAACGCAAAGTTGTTCCTGGGGATGTTCTCACACTGGAACTGGAAATCATCAGACGTAAGGGGCCTATTGGTGTAGGCAGTGCGAAAGCATACGTTGATGGAAAGGTTGCAGTGATTGCAGAACTTACCTTTGCCATTGGCTAAGGAGTAAATATGTTTCAGAAAATTTTGATTGCAAACAGAGGCGAGATTGCGGTGCGCATTATTCGTGCCTGCAGAGAACTGGGAATCAAATCTGTAGCGGTGTATTCAACCGCAGACAAAGACGCACTTCATACTCAGCTTGCAGATGAAGCAATCTGCATTGGAGGACCAAGTCCAAAAGACAGTTACCTGAATATGGAGAGAATCTTAAGCGCTACAATAGCGTGCCGTGCAGATGCTATCCATCCGGGATTCGGATTTTTATCTGAAAATGCCAAGTTTGCAGAGATGTGCAATAAATGCAATATAAAGTTTATCGGTCCATCAGCCACTGTTATTGATAGAATGGGAAACAAACAGGAAGCGCGAAAGACCATGATGGAAGCTGGCGTTCCAGTAGTTCCTGGAACAAAGGAAGCTGTATATACAGCAGAAGAAGGGAAGAAACTGGCGGAGCAGATTGGATATCCGGTTATGATCAAAGCTTCCAGTGGCGGAGGCGGCAAAGGTATGCGCATATCTAGAAGCGCAGAAGATTTTGAGTCTAGTTTCAAAGTGGCCCAGCAAGAGTCCATCAATGGGTTTGGGGATAATACCATGTATATTGAAAAATATATTGAGAGTCCTCGTCACATTGAGATTCAGATTCTTGCAGATAAATATGGCAATGTGGTTTCTTTAGGGGAGCGTGAATGTTCTATACAGAGACGCCACCAGAAACTTATTGAAGAGAGCCCATCTGCAGCTTTAGACGACAAGCTTCGAAAGGAAATGGGAGCAGTTGCAGTAAAAGCCGCAAAGGCAGCAGGATATGAAAGCGCAGGAACCATAGAATTCTTACTTGATAAAAGTAAAAAATTCTATTTTATGGAAATGAATACCAGAATCCAGGTAGAACATCCGGTTACAGAGATGGTAACAGGTCTAGACCTGATCAAAGAACAGATCCACATCGCCCAGGGTGAAAAACTTGCTTTTAAACAAAAGGACATCTCATTGAAAGGCCATGCCATTGAGTGTCGCATCAATGCAGAAGATCCGGAGCGGAATTTTATGCCTAATCCGGGCAAGATTGACAATCTTCATTTCCCAGGGGGCAATGGGATTCGTGTGGATTCAGCAATTTTTTCAGGGTACACGATACCTCCATATTATGATTCCATGATTGCAAAGATTATTGTGTATGCAAAAGACAGAGAATCAGCCATTAGCAAGATGAGAAGCGCCCTTGGAGAGCTTAATATTGATGGTGTAGTAACCAATCTAGACTACCAGTATGAGATTATCAATCATTCTGTGTTCCAGTCAGGAGATTTTAATACACATTTTATTCAGGAATATTTTGAAACATAAGGTGAAAAAAATTGTTAAAGTTTAAAAAGACAAATTATATTACTGTTCCGCGAAAAGAACGTGAATCTGAAATTCCTGAAGGTTTATGGATTAAGTGCGATGACTGCGGACAGATGCTATATAAAGAAGATGTAGTAAGCAATCACTATGTCTGCTATAAATGCGGGAAATACTTCCGCATATCTACGAAAAAGAGAATACGATTGATTGCAGATAGGGGATCTTTTGTTTCCTGGGATGAAGGATTGGAAAGTCCAAATCCGTTGGAGTATCCAGGATATACAGACAAAATTGATGCGCTGCAGGAGCGTTTTAAGCTGGATGAAGCAATTACAACTGGAAGTTGTACAATCAATGGTGAAGCATGTGTGATTGGGATTTGTGATACTAGATTTCTCATGGGCAGCATGGGATATGTAGTGGGTGAAAAGCTTACCCGCGCCATTGAGCGGGCCACACAGGAACGTATGCCGTTAATTATTTTTACTTGTTCCGGCGGTGCCAGAATGCAGGAGGGGATTGTATCTCTTATGCAGATGGCAAAAACATCCGCAGCACTACAGAAACATTCTGATGCAGGGTTATTATATGTTACCGTGCTTACAGATCCTACCACAGGCGGTGTAACTGCAAGTTTTGCTATGTTAGGAGATATTATTCTTGCTGAACCAGGTGCGCTGATTGGATTTGCAGGTCCACGTGTTATTGAACAAACGATAAGACAGAAGCTTCCTGAAGGATTTCAGCGGGCAGAGTTTTTGGTTGAACACGGTCTCATTGATGGCCTGATCGAACGAGAAAATATGAAGGGAACATTGGCAGAACTTATAAAACTGCATAAAAAACCTGAAAAAGAGGAATGTTTAATTGCTTCACGTCTTCCTGCAGGAGATGGCGAGGAGTATTTTAAAGCTATGTCACCATGGGATCGTGTATTGACTGCAAGAAGTGCAGACCGTCCTACAGCATTGGACTACATTACAGAAATATTTGATGATTTCATGGAACTTCATGGAGACAGACATTATGGTGATGATGGTGCGACAGTAGGAGGTATTGCCTATCTTGATGGATGTCCGGTTACCGTTATTGGACAGCAGAAAGGCCGTACTACAAAAGAAAACCTTAAAAGGAACTTTGGTATGCCTTCTCCTGAAGGCTATCGAAAAGCCCTTCGTTTGATGAAACAGGCTGAAAAATTTGGCCGTCCAATCATTAATTTTATAGATACGCCAGGTGCTTTCCCTGGACTTGAAGCAGAAGAACATGGACAGGGAGAAGCCATTGCAAAGAATTTATTTGAAATGGCAGCCTTGAAAGTTCCGGTTTTAAGTATTGTGATCGGAGAAGGCGGTAGTGGAGGAGCGTTAGCTCTTGCTGTTGCAAATGAAGTGTGGATGATGGAGAATGCCACCTACACAATCTTGTCGCCAGAAGGATATGCAACTATTTTGTGGAAAGATAGTAAACGTGCCCAGGAGGCTGCTGAACGAATGAAAGTGACGGCAGCAGAATTAAAAGAACTTGGAATTATCGAAAGAGTAATTCCTGAGCCAGAAGCAGCCAGTCGAAAGAATCTATCTGAGATAGCAAAAACGATGCAGACACAGATTCGAGGATTTCTGTATCGCAATTACGATAAAGATGGAGATGTGCTGGCCCAGGAGAGATATGACAGGTTTCGAGCTATGTAGTGAAAAGACGTCTTAAAATCAGACGTCTTTTTCTTGTGTTAAAATAAAAGTCTAGTGTATAATTATCTTTATTATTAGTTTGGAGCTATTTAACATGTCAGAAAATATCCGTTGCCTAAACGGCAATGTTTTGAAATGGATTGCTATTGTTACAATGGCAGTGGATCATATCGGAGCAATTCTTTTTCCGCAATACCCGGTTTTGCGCGTGATCGGAAGATTGGCCTTTCCAATTTTTTGTTTTTTACTTGTTGAAGGTTTTGTATATACAAGCAATCTGAAGAAATACATGGGACGTATGTTGTTATTTGCATTGATTGCAGAAATCCCATTCGATCTTGTGTTCCGCAATCGCTTCTTCGCGCCGGATTATCAGAATGTTTTTTGGACCTTGTTGTTGGGATTACTTGTTTTATATCTTGTTAACCGGCTTCCACAAAAGTGGATGGGGCTGTTGGCTGGAATTGGAATCATGATTCTTGCGCAAGTTGTCAATACTGATTATGCTGCAGGTGGTGTGCTTTTGATTTTTGTGCTTTACTGGTTCAGAAACAACGAATTATTAAAGTACATTGTAATGGCGCTGGTTTTGATACTGGGCTATGGAGGCACAGAGATTGTTGGTTTAGTGGCAATACTGCCAATGATGTTATATAATGGACAGCGTGGCAAACATTCTATGAAGTATTTCTTCTATGTGTTTTATCCATGTCATTTACTGATATTGTATTTGATTTGGAGATTTGTATTATTTTGATTTTTAGAGGTATCTGTCTATGAAGGCTTGGAAGCATTTTAAGACAATTACATATCACAAATGGCTTGTAATGCAGCATTGTTTTAAGGTGGGACTTTACAGACAGGGATTGCTTCATGATCTGTCCAAATACTCTCCAGTGGAGTTTTTGGTTGGCTGCAAGTATTTCCAGGGGAACATGAGCCCAAACAATGCAGAGCGATTGGACAAGGGGCTTTCTTATTCCTGGCTTCACCACAAAGGCCGCAACAAACACCATTTTGAGTACTGGATCGATTATGGCCTGCCACCGGGTACAGGTATGACGGGAATGAAGATGCCGATCAAATATGTTGTGGAAATGTTCTGTGACAGAGTGGCAGCATCCAAAGTATATCAAAAGGAGAAGTATACAGATGAGGCTCCTTACAACTATTATATAAGAGGAAAAGGGGTTCACATGCTTCATCCTGAAAGCGCCCAGTTGCTGGAGGAAATGTTAGAAATGTTAAAGGATCAGGGCGAAGAGAAGACATTTGCCTATATCCGTAAGCATGTGTTGAAAAATATTTGATTTTTTGTTAAACTAAAATGTGATTTTTTAATAAAGTTGAAAAGAGGATTTTATCATGATAGATGGAAAGAAAGTTTTATATAGCGGCATGCAGGCTACAGGGAATCTGACACTTGGCAATTACCTTGGTGCCCTGAAGAACTGGGTTACTTTAAGCGATGAGTATGAGTGCTTTTACGGAGTTGTAGATATGCATTCTATCACAGTTCGCCAGGATCCTGCAGAACTTAGAAAACGTGCAAGAAACTTGCTTACATTGTATATCGCAGCAGGTCTTGATCCTAAGAAAAACTGCATTTACTATCAGTCACATGTTTCCGGACACGCAGAACTTGCATGGATCTTAAATTGTTTCACATACATGGGTGAATTAAACCGTATGACACAGTTCAAAGACAAATCTGCAAAACACGCAGACAATATTAATGCTGGTCTTTTTACATATCCTGTACTGATGGCTTCCGATATTTTGCTTTACCAGGCAGATGTTGTTCCTGTTGGTATTGACCAGAGACAGCATTTGGAATTAACTCGTGATATTGCAGAAAGATTCAACACAATCTACGGCGATGTTTTCACTGTTCCAGAAGCATATTATGGAAAAGCAGGCGCTAAGATCATGAGCCTTCAGCAGCCAGACAAGAAGATGTCTAAGTCTGATGAGAATCCAAACGCAAGCATTTACCTGATGGATGATCCAGATACAATCATGCGTAAGTTCAAACGTGCAGTGACAGACTCTGAAGCATGTATCCGTTACTGTGATGAACAGCCAGGTGTGCGTAACCTGTTAGACATTTACTGTGCATCTACTGGCAAAACTCCAGATGAAGCTGTAAAAGAATTCGATGGAAAAGGTTACGGCGAATTAAAGATGGCGGTTGGTGAAAGTGTAGTGGCAGTTTTAAAACCATTACAGGATCGTTACAATGAACTTTCCAAAGATAAGGCTTACATTGACAGCATTATCAAAGAAAACGCAGAGAAAGCTAATTATTACGCAACAAAAACTCTGCGCAAAGTACAGAAAAAAGTAGGATTCCCAGAAAGAATCAGATAAAAGCCTGGAAACAAGGCGTGATACAGAATAACGAATGTAAAGAAATCGTCAGTATGAGGGCATCCTTGCACTGGCGATTTTTGTTTGAATAAAATTCATCTAAAATGGATTGGACAGAGGTGACAACATGAAATGGATTGATACTGAAAACTGGAGCCGTAAAGCTCTTTTGGATAAATATCATGTGGGAATGTTTTTTGAAAAGTTAGAAAGCTATTTAGAATCTTTTTCTATGAGTTAGATATTGGACATTTTATTTAAATTGCACAAATTTGTCTGAAAATTATTGTTAAATTGGGAGATTTTTGTATTGATTTTAGTACATTGATGTGCTAGAATGGTTTCAAATTTGAGAAAGTTAAAGACGATGAAGGAATTATGCTTCTTTTTGTAAGTTTCAGAGAGCTGGTGTTTGGTGTGAACCAGTACGGAGGAAAGATAGCAGTCTCACTCCTGAGTTTGTTCTGTGAAGGATTTGTATTTGAGTAGTGGAACACGGATGCCCCGTTACAGGCTGAGAATCTAAGTAGGATTCAAGAGAGATAGCAGAGATTCTGCTATAAGCAAGGTGGTACCGCGGAAAAATTCGTCCTTGAAGTATTTATACTTCAAGGATTTTTTATTATAATCAAGAATGTTAGTTTTTTAGCAAATAAGAAAAATTTAAACTAGAGGTGTGACAGATGGAACAGATCAAAATTAGTGACATTACTATGAAACAGACAGGAAAGGAATTTTCACTTTCTTTTAAAGAAAAAATCGAAATGCCAAAATTACTGGATAAATTAGGTGTGTCTGTAATTGAATTAGAAGGGATCAAACAGCCTAAGATTGATGCTCTTCGTATTAAATCTGTTGCATCTACTGTGAAGAACAGTATTGTTGCAGTGCCTGTAGAATTGTCTGTAGAATCTGTTGATGCAATATGGAATGCGTTGAAAGAAGCGAAAAATCCTCGTTTACAGGTTTGTGCATCTACAAGTTCCGTACAGATGGAGTATCTTTTTAATAAGAAACCAGAGGCAATGTTAAAGGCCATTGAAGATACAATCATTGCATGTTGCCAGAAGACAAATGACGTAGAGTTTATTGCAGATGATGCCACACGTTCTGACACAGCATTTTTGTGTGATGCTATTCGCACAGCCATCGCAGCAGGAGCTAAAACAATTACTGTGTGTGACGCAACAGGCGCGATCTTACCGGATGAACTTTGTGTTTTCTTAAACGGTCTTTATGAAAATGTAGAAGAGTTAAAAGATGTGGTTCTTGGCTTGTCATGCTCTAACGAATTGGCAATGGCAGATGCTTGTGCAGTTGCTTCTATCAAGAGTGGTGTAAGAGAGATTAAGGCAGCAGCATATCAGATCAATCACATTTCCTTGCCACATGTTGCCCGCCTTATCGCTGCAAAAGGAGATTCTTTGAATGTTTCTTGTTCCGTGAGAACTGTTGAGATGAACCGTATTATCAAACAGATTGCATGGATGTGCGAGACAAGCAGAGATAAGAATTCTCCATTTGACAATGGTGTTCAGGAAATGACAGACGATATGACTTTTACAAGTCAGGATACAATGAGCACTATTTTAAAAGCAGTTGAAAAATTAGGATACGACCTCAGCGAAGAAGATGGGGCGCAGGTATGGGAAGCGTTCCAGCAGATTGCAGCTCGTAAAGATGTGATTACCAGCAGAGAATTAGATACCATCGTAGCATCTGCAGCTATGCAGGTTCCACCTACATATGTATTGCGCAATTTTAGAATTACTTCCAGCAACACAGATTCATCTATGGCACACATGCAGCTTGATAAGGAAGGTGTTGCGATGGAAGGAATCGCACTTGGCGCTGGTCCTGTAGATGCGGCATTCCTTGCAATTGAAAATATTTTAGGAATCCACTATGAGTTAGATGATTTCCAGATTCGTTCTGTAACAGAAGGACGCGAAGCCATCGGTGAAACAGTTGTAAAATTACGTTCCAATGGAAAATTATATTCCGGCAGAGGAACTTCCACAGACATTGTTGGATCCAGTATTCTGGCATACATCAATGCTGTAAATAAAATTTGCTATGAGGAGGCTGAAGCATAATGAGACTTTCCTTTTCAACTAGAGGCTGGGCCCATTTAAGTTGGGATGAATATCTTGATGCGGCCGTTACAATGAATTTTGAAGGGATTGAAGTATATAACCTGCCAAAATTCCCAGAATTAATGGAGAAAAGCGGTCCTTTTCATAAATATAATATGGCAGCAACTGCCAGACAGTTAAGAGAGAAGAAACAGACAATCCCTTGTTTTGACACTTCCTGTGATATTTCTTCCAATGAAGAAAATGTTGTTTCTGCCGTAAAGGAACTGATTCAGGTTGCAAGACATATGCAGGTTGCCAACGTGTCTATCGTTGCATTACATGACAATGAAGATCTGGTTCGCAGCCGTCTTTGCGATTTGCTTGATGACGCAGAGCAGGCAAATGTTACCATTTTGTTTAAAACAAGCGGTATTTATGCTGACACAGCCAGATTGCGTGCATTGTTAGATAGTTTTGCATGTGATCAGCTGGGTGCACTGTGGGATATGCATCACCCATACAGAGATTTTGATGAGAGTGCAGATACAACAATCAAAAATCTTGGCGCATATGTAAAACATGTACATTTGAGAGATTCTGACGATGTTGATACATACAATCTGATTGGTGAAGGCAATCTGCCAGTTGCTGATATGATGCGTGCGCTTTCTTCTATCGATTATGACGGATTTATATCATTGGAATGGAAGCCAGAGTGGATGGAAGATCTGCCAATTTACGAAGTAATTTTTCCACACTTTGTAAATTATATGAGTAGATTCGAAAAGACTCGCGGCAAAAAGAAAGCTCTGTATCCAAATCATGACGGCACAGGTCAGTATGTATGGAAAAAAGATGAGCTGATCAATTTAACATTTTCTCAGGTTCTTGACCGCATGGTAGAAGAATTTCCTGACCAGTATGCGTTTAAATACACAACATTAGATTATGTTCGCACATATGAAGAGTTCAGAGAAGACGTTGACAATTTTGCCCGTGCACTGATCTCAATGGGCGTAACTGCTGGCAAGAAAGTAGCGGTTTGGGCAACAAACGTGCCAGCATGGTATATTGCATTCTGGGCGACAACAAAGATTGGCGCTGTACTTGTAACAGTAAATACAGCATATAAGAGCCATGAAGCGGATTATCTGCTGCGCCAGTCAGATACACACACTTTAATCATGATCGAATCTTGTTTAGATTCTAATTATAAGAAGATTATCAATGACCTTTGTCCTGAACTTGCTTCTAATACACCAGGAAAGCCACTGCACTGCAAACGTCTGCCATTTTTGCGCAACGTTATCACCGTTGGCTTTAAACAGCCTGGATGTCTTACTTTTGAAGAAGCTATGGACAGAGCGGAATTAGTAGCACCTGAAGAATTGTATCGCATGGCTTCTCGCGTAAGACCAGACGATGTTTGCAATATGCAGTACACATCAGGCACTACAGGATTCCCTAAAGGGGTAATGCTGACTCATTATAACGTTGTAAACAACGGCAAATGTATCGGCGACAGAATGGGACTTTCCACAGCGGACCGTATGATGATTCAGGTTCCAATGTTTCATTGTTTTGGTATGGTACTGTCTATGACAGCATCATTAACACATGGTGCAACCGTATGTCCATTGCCATACTTTTCTGCAAAATCTTCATTGGCATGCATTAATCAGGAGAGAATTACCTGCTTTAACGGTGTTCCAACAATGTTTATCGCTATGTTTAACCATGAAGATTATAGAAAAACAAACTTTTCTTACATGCGTACCGGTATAATGGCTGGAGCAGGATGTCCTCCAGAATTAATGAGAAGAGCAGCTGATCCAAACGAAATGAACATGACAGGTATTGTCAGCGTTTATGGACAGACAGAATCTGCACCGGGAAGTACAATGTCTGCATGGGAAGATCCATTGGATCTCAGATGCGATACGGTAGGTTACAATTTCCCTCATATTGAGTGTAAGATCATCGATCCTGAGACAGGAGAGATCGTGCCTGATGGACAGAATGGAGAATTCTGTTCCCGCGGTTACAACACTATGAAGGGTTACTATAAGATGCCAGAAGCAACCAGAGATACGGTAGATGCTGATGGATGGCTTCACTCCGGTGACCTTGCTTGCAAAAATCCAGATGGAACATATATCATCACGGGACGTTTAAAAGATATGATTATTCGTGGTGGTGAGAATTTATATCCAAAAGAAATCGAAGAATTTATCTATACACATCCATCTGTAAAAGATGTACAGGTAATCGGTGTTCCTGACAAGCGATATGGGGAAGAAGCTATGGCATGCATTATTTTAAAAGAAGGCCACCAGGTATCTGAAAAAGAAATGCATGATTACATCGCAGCCAGCATGGCGCGACACAAAGTACCAAAATATATTGATTTTGTGGATGCTTTCCCTATGAATGCTGCAGGAAAAGTATTAAAATACAAAATGCGTGAAGCTGCCGCAGAACGACTTGGTTTAGTGAATGCTGCCGGCATCGACACAGCAAAGAGTGTAAATGAGACAAAGTAAAGAGGTAATAAAATGTCAAAGAATTATGTAACAATGGATGGTAATGAAGCTGCCGCTCATATGGCCTATCCTTTCACAGAGGTAGCAGCAACCTATCCGATTACACCATCTTCTCCAATGGCAGAGCACACAGATGAGTGGTCTGCAAAGGGGAGAAAGAATATTTTTGGACAGACTGTCAGACTGACAGAGATGCAGTCTGAAGCAGGAGCTATTTCTGCTGTGCACGGAGCAATTCAGACAGGCTCTTTAGCCACCACATATACATCTTCTCAGGGTCTTATGCTGATGATCCCTGTTCTTTATCGTATTGCAGGGGAAAGACTTCCAGTTGTATTACATGTGGCTGCCCGTACAGTAGGTACTCACGGTATGAGTATTTTCGGGGATCACAGTGACGTAATGGCATGTCGTCAGACTGGTTTTGCTATGCTTTCTTCAGGAAGCGTGCAGGAAGTTGCAGATCTTGCCAGCGTGGCACATTTAAGTGCTATTGAAAGCAGAATCCCTTTTATCCACTTTTTTGACGGGTTCCGTACATCTCATGAGATCAATAAAATTGATCTTCCTGATACAGATGAATATGCAAAACTCATTAATAAAGAGGCCTTAAAAGCATTCCGTGACAATGCGTTAAATCCAGAGCATCCAGTGCTTCACAATACGGTTCAGAACGGTGATGTTTATTTCCAGATCCGTGAATCAAACAATACGTTTTATGATGCGCTCCCAGATGCTGTAGAACGCTATCTTGGCGAAGTTACAAAGATTACTGGCAGAGAATATCACCTGTTTAATTATTATGGAGATCCTGAGGCAACAGATGTTGTGATTGCCATGGGTTCTGTCAGCGGTACGATTATTAATGTTGTTAACAAACTGTGCAGAGAAGGCAAGAAAGTTGGCTATCTGCAGGTGCATTTATACAGACCATTTTCTGCAAAACATTTCCTTCAGACTTTACCAGAAACTGTGAAACGCATTGCTGTTTTAGACAGATGTAAAGCAATGGGAAGTGCAGGAGAGCCTTTGTTTGAAGACGTGTGCAGTGTTCTGATCAACAATGACAGAATGGTGAAAGTAATCGGCGGAAGATACGGTCTTAGCTCTAAAGATACAGATCCATCTCAGATTATGGCAGTGTTTGAAAATCTGGCTTCTGAGAATCCGGTTCGAGGATTTACAATCGGTATCAATGATGATGTGACACATCTTTCTCTTCCTTTGAAACCATATGTGGAGAAGAAGAAAGGTCTTGTTCGCTGTAAGTTCTGGGGTCTTGGCGGTGATGGTACTGTTGGTGCAAACCATAATACTGTGCGTATCATCAATGACAACACAGATAAGTTTGCTCAGGCATATTTTGAATATGATGCAAAGAAATCTTTTGGTGTGACAAAATCCCATCTTCGTTTTAGCGATGAGCCGATTAACCGTTCATACTATGTAAAATCAGCAGAGTTTATCGCATGTCATAATCAGAGCTATATCTCTCAGTATGATATTGTAGATGAATTGATTGAGGGAGGAACGTTCCTCTTAAACTGCAGTTGGAATGCAGAAGAGTTGGAAGAACATATTCCAGCTTCCGTTCGACGCCAGATTGCGGAGAAAAAGATCGCGTTTTATGTGATCGATGCTAATAAGATAGCAATGAAACACGGACTCGGCAGCCATACGAATACTGTTTTACAGGCATCATTCTTTGCGCTTATGCAGGTAATTCCAGTAGAAGAAGCGCTGGATATGATCAAAGATGCGATTCGTAAGACATATTTTACAAAAGGTGATGAAGTAATTGCCAAAAATATTGCAGCAGTAGATGCTGGTGTGACAGAGCTTGTTAAAGTAGAGATTCCTGATTCTTGGTTGGGTGAAGAAACAGCTACAGCGAATACAGAAGCAGTAAAACCTGCTGTTGTAACCAATATTTTGGAACCAATCAACAAACAGAAAGGTGACGACCTTCCAGTCAGTGCCTTTAAAGATTACGAAGATGGACATATTGATGTGGGCCTTACAGCTTATGAGAAACGAGGCATTGCCTTGTCTGTTCCAGTGTGGGACCCTGCAAAATGTGTACAGTGCAACAGATGTGCATTTGTATGTCCACACGCGGTAATCCGCCCATATCTGTTAAATGATGAAGAAAAGAACAATGCACCAGAAGGATTCAAAACAATCCCTGCAAATGGTGCAGCAAAAGGACTTCATTTTAGTCTTCAGATCTCTGACTATGATTGTACAGGTTGTGGATGTTGTGTAACTGCTTGTCCTGCTATGGAAAAACCACTGGTAATGGAACCAGCAGTGTTAAATGATGACAAAAAAGTTCTTTGGGAATATGGCTTATCTATTTCTGATAAAGGGGATCTGTTCCCTGTATACAGTATTAAAGGAAGTCAGTTCCGTCAGCCGTTAGTTGAGTTCTCGGCTGCTTGTGCAGGCTGTGGCGAAACACCATATGCAAAACTTTTAACACAGCTGTTTGGAGATCGTGTATATTGGGCAAATGGTACTGGTTGTTCTCAGGCTTGGGGTGCTCCAATGCCAGGTATTCCATATACAACAAACAAACGTGGATTTGGTCCTGCATGGACAAACAGCTTGTTTGAAAACAATGCAGAGCTTGCCCTTGGTATGTTCTTGTCTGTAAAACAGCAGCGCCAGAAACAGAGAGAACTGGTGGAAGAATATGCCAAAGAAACAGGAAGTGACGTTGCAAATAACTGGTTAGATTCCTTTGATGATTTTGATGCTTCCAGACAGACAACGGATGCCCTGATCAATGAATTGGAACAGAAAGATTCAGAACTTGCAGGAAAGATTCTGGAAAGAAAAGATCAGCTTGCGAAGAAATGTTTCTGGATGTTTGGCGGTGACGGCTGGGCATACGATATCGGTTTTGGCGGTCTTGACCATGTAATTGCTACCGGAGAAGATATCAATGTATTTGTTATTGACAATGAGGTATATTCTAATACTGGTGGACAGAGCTCTAAGGCTACACCTCTCGGTGCAGTGGCACAGTTTGCTTCAGCAGGAAAGAGAAGCCGCAAGAAAGAATTAGGCGCTATTTTCCAGACTTATGGCAATGTTTATGTTGCTCAGGTTGCCATGGGTGCAGATCCAAACCAGCTTATCAAGGCAATTCATGAAGCAGAACAGCACAAAGGACCATCTGTAATCGTTGCATATACTCCATGTATCACTCACGGTATCAAATTAGGTATGAAAAATGTTCAGACTGAGATGAAACGTGCCGTTGATGCAGGATATTGGATTCTTTACCGATATAATCCAAACGCTGAAAAACCAATGGTTGTGGATTCCAAAGCACCAAGCATGGACTTTGAAGAATTCCTGGATGGAGAGAATCGATATGCTTCTCTGAGACGTACTTTCCCAGAGTATGCAGAAGAATTGTTCAAACAGGCAAAAGAAGATGCTGTTTTAAGATATGAAAAACACAAAGGTATGGAATAATTAAAGTACATAATTTTACTAAGAAAGGCACTGGATAGAACCAGTGCCTTTTTTGATGAATACTAATTGTTAAAGTTCAGGAAATAACTGAGCCATATCTTCAGGAAGAGGAGCTTTAAAATGCATTTCTTCACCAGTAACAGGGTGCAAAAATGTTAAAGCAACAGAGTGTAACGCCTGTCTCTTTATATATCTGTAATCCTGGTTGTAAAGGAAATCTCCAATCAGCGGAAATCCAGCATATTTCATGTGGACTCTGATCTGATGAGTTCTGCCAGTTTCCAGTTTTAACTGGATAAGTGATAGATCTTTTTCTTCGTCGTAGGCCAGTTTGTGATAATGAGTTACAGCTTCTTCTCCATTGATATAGTCGACACATCGTTCGATGGTTGATCCATCCAAACGGGCGATAGGAGCTTTGATTGTACCTTTTCCAGGAGCATTTCCTGAGACAATGGCAATATATTCCCTTTGAATATCACGAAGTCCGGAATTTTTAGCAAGGATTCCAGCTGACAACATGTTTTTTGCCAGTATTGTCAAGCCGCTTGTGTCACGGTCTAAGCGGTTGATACAGCGATATGTAAAATCTTCTCCTTTTTGCAGGTAATAATACATTACGGCATTTGCCAACGTGTTGTCGTAGTTGTTCATAGAGGGGTGGATCGGCATGTCATAAGGCTTGTTGACAACAAGAATATCCTCGTCTTCATATATGATTTCAAAAGGAAGGTCTACAGGAAGGATATTTTCAGACAGACTTTCTTCATCCCAGTGAACGCGGAGGACATCACCATTTTCTAGTTTATCATTTACATATGCCCATTTTCCGTTTTTAACAATACCTTCTTCCGTCTTTTTTAACTGAACTACTACAGCGTGGGAGAATCCTTTGTCTTTTAAGAATTGCAGTATTGTTTTGCCATTATATTGTTGTGTGATTTGGTAAGTTAATTCTCGTTTCATAGCATTAAATATATCATAAAAATATCCAGGTTGTAAAAAAATATTAGGAAAAGCACAGACACCGTCCACATTTCATAGACTATAATAAGTTCTTCCGCAAGAGGTGCCGTGTGAAACCCTTTTTAACACCTTTGACAGAACAAGAAGAGCAAAAATATCTGATGCAGTGGACAAAAGGCGATAAGAAGGCAAAAGAGACTTTGATTGAACACAATATGCGTCTTGTAGCACACATTGCACGAAAATATCAGAATACATCAGAAGATATGGAAGAGTTGATATCTATAGGCACAATAGGGCTTATAAAGGCTGTAAACACATATAAGCCAGACAAAGAGTGTCGGTTGGGGACCTATGCTGCTAAGTGTATAGAAAATGAATTGCTTATGCATTTTCGGTCAAAAAAGAAATTAGCAAGAGAAGTATCTTTGTTTGAACCTATCGGAACAGACAAAGAAGGAAATCAGATAAAACTGGTGGATGTGGTGGAGAGCGATCTGCCAGAATTGTGGGAACAGATCGAGCTTCACAAATCCATTAAGAAAATCTATGAATTAGTGCCAAATGTGTTAGACGATCGGGAACAGCTGATTATTTGTAAACGATATGGCTTGTATAACACAAAACCATTGCCCCAAAGAGAGATTGCTGATGAATTGGGCATATCTCGGTCTTATGTCAGCAGGATAGAGAAGAAAGCGCTACAAAAACTAAGGAATGCATTTTGACGTTTCTGGTTTCCAAAAGACAGAACCTGTGTTATCATGGTTGTGTCTTTTTTACATATATGAGAAATTCTTAGAGTTTCTATTTGCAATCGCAAGAATATCCATACGAAGAATAATGAATATGTATAGTATTATCAAAACCGCTGTTTTGAGAGGAATCGATAGTTTTCCTGTCAAGATCGAAGCGGATATTTCTAGTGGAATGCCATCTTTTGAAATGATTGGATTCTTGGCATCAGAAGTAAAAGAATCCAGAGAACGGGTTGGCATTGCAATGCGAAATTGCGGGATAGAACTTCCCGTTAAAAAGATTACAGTGAATTTTACCCCTGCAGATGTGCGAAAATCAGGGTCTTCTTTTGATCTGGCTGTAACAGCTGCGCTTTTAACTGCCATGGGAGTGTTAGATGCAGATATCACAAGCCAGGCCTTGTTTTTAGGGGAAATCGGACTAAACGGAGAGGTAATACCGGTAAAAGGGGTTCTTTCAGCGGCCATATTAGCGAAAGAACTTGGAATTAATTACATTTTTGTGCCGGAAGAAAACAAAGAAGAGGCGGCATTGCTTCAGTCCTATGTAAAGGTAATTCCTATTAAAGATATCATGCAATTGGTCAAAATGTGCGATCAAAAAGAGTGGGATAAAGCGGCCTATCATAGAGAAAAAATCATAGAAAGATTTGATTACGATGTTGATTTTTCAGAGGTATATGGACAGCCATTAGCAAAGCGGGCATGTGAGATTGCGGTAAGTGGAATGCACAACTTGCTCATGCTTGGGCCACCAGGATCTGGAAAAACCATGTTGGCAAAGAGAATTCCAACAATCTTTCCTGAAATGGAGTTTGAAGAAGTTCTTGAGGTGTCCAAGATATACAATGCGTATCAAACAGGGCAAATTCAAAACTCATTGCATTATACAAGGCCATTTCGTATGCCACACCATTCAATTACTGCACAAAGTCTTTGTGGAGGCGGGCGAAACCCTGTGCCAGGTGAAATCAGTCTTGCTCATAAGGGGGTTCTCTTTCTGGATGAATTGCCAGAATTTGGGAAGTTTGTGATAGATATGCTTCGAGAGCCTATGGAGGATGGATTTATTCATATCGACCGCATTGGCGGGCGTTTTCGGTTTCCCTGTGATTTTATGACTGTGGGAGCAATGAATCCCTGCAAGTGTGGATTTTATCCGGATGTGAATAAGTGTAGATGCACAACCAATTCTGTACACAACTATATCAACAAAATCTCACAGCCAATTTTAGATCGGTTTGATATGACGGTGGAGACAAAAGAATCCTCTTTCCTGGAATTAAAGGGGGATCGGTTAGAGGAGAGCTCGGAACTTATTCGCAAAAGGGTTAAAAGAACCCATCAGATTCAAAAACAGAGGTTTGAAGGCTGCAGTTATCATTTTAATGGGAAAATGCCCTCAGCAGATGTGAACCGTTTTTGCCTGTTGGACGAAACTGCCAAAGAGTATATGTCGGACTTAAAAGAAGAGGGAGACCTGTCGGCAAGAGCTCATTTTAAATTGTTAAAGGTAGCAAGAACCATAGCTGATATGGAGTTGTCGAATATTATTACTTACCCACATTTGGCAGAAGCTTATGCATTTCGCAGTTTGGATAAGAAATACTGGAAACCTGTGTGAGGAGGGATTGGATGATAGAAATGAACGAGACAATGTATAAGTATTGGTTTGCCGGCATAAAAGGAATTTCCCCATTGAAGAAGATAAGATTGACAAATCAGGTCAGTGAGAAAGAATTGTATGGGATGTCCGAACATGAAATCATGCAGTTGTGCAGCTTTTATGATGTGGAATGTGATGTGATATTAGAGGCGAAAAATAGGGGAAAACATCCCGAACAGATTATGGAGGATGTGTTGAAACAGCAGATTAGGCTGGTTACTTTCCATGATAAAGAATATCCTTGGAAATTGAAAAACATAAATCAAATGCCTTATGCATTATATTATAAGGGACGATTGCCAGGGGATCAGGTAGCGGTTGCCATTGTTGGAGCCAGAAAATGTTCAGAATATGGTAGAACTGTTGCGGAAAAGTTAGGGGAACAGCTTGCCCGTCACAATGTGTCGGTAATCAGCGGCTTAGCATATGGAATTGACAGCGCAGGACATGCAGGGGCCTTAAGAGGTAATGGAAAAACATATGGGGTATTAGGGTGTGGTCCGGATATCTGTTATCCAGACACATCAATAAATATTTATCAAAATATATTAAAGGATCAAGGCGGCATTATTTCGGAGTATTCTCCGGGAACAAATCCCCAGCCAGTTTTTTTCCCTAATCGCAATCGAATCATAAGTGGACTGAGTGATATTCTTGTTGTTGTTGAGGCGAAATTGCGCAGTGGATCATTGATAACTGCTGATTTTGCAATGGAGCAAGGAAAGGATGTGTATGCTGTTCCAGGACGGATTTCTGATATGAATAGCCAGGGCACAAATATGCTTATTTATCAGGGCGCATCCATTTTAGACAATATAGAAAAATTTATGGAAGATGCCAATTTGACAGGACACACACAGGAAACTAAAAAAGAAGAAAAAAATTTCACTCTTGAAAAAGAAGAATCGATGTTGTATAGTGTTCT
>JAZQSD010000096.1:0-17830 GCA_045629925.1 Eubacterium sp. | reverse complement strand
GAGACACTGATTCCGATGGTTGTGGAAGTGTTCAAAAAAGCGGTAGAAGTGAAAGAAGAAGAGAAGGCACAGCAGAGAGAAGAACAGAAAGAAACTGTTTTGGATGAGCCACAGAAGATGGTATTTTCCGGAAGAGAGAGAACTGTTCTTATTAGTGGTGCAACAGGATATCTGGGTGCCCACCTTTTAGAAGTGCTTTTGAGAGATCCAAAAGTAACACCAATCTGCCTGGTAAGAGTATCTTCTCTGAAGAAACTGTATTCTATCTGGGTGCACTATTTTGGAAGAGCGTGGACAGATGAAGCTCTTGACAGGGTGGAACTTGTTCCATACGACCTGACAGACGACGTATTGGGTCTGTCCCTGGATAAGTGGAAAGAACTGACTTCCAAAGTGACAGATGTATATCACTGTGCAGCAGATGTCCGTCATTTCTGTGTGGATGGACAGATTACAAAAACAAACTATGAGGGCACAAAGAATATGGCTGCCTTTGCCAAGGCGGCAAAAGCTGTGTTCCACCATGTCTCAACACTGAGCGTTAGCGGAACATATCTGAAAGGATGCCCGGATGTACATACAGAATTTGAAGAATCCGATTTTGAGATTGGACAAAACTGGCAGGACAATGAATATGTCCGCAGTAAATTTATGGCAGAAGACCATATCCGAAAGGAAATGGAGAAGGGACTTCAGGCGAAGATTTACCGAGTAGGTAATCTGGTAGGCCGCAGCCGTGACGGCAAGTTCCAGATCAATCCAGACAGCAATGCATTTTTCCAGGATATTATTGGAATGTACACGCTCCGCATGTTACCAGAAACTTTTGCGGCTAGAAAGATTGATCTTACTCCGGTTGATTACTGCGCGGAAGCCATTGCAGCCCTTTCAGAATCTGAAATGACCACGTTACATATTATGGGCGGCATATATTCCATTGAAGAATTGTGCCAGAGTCTGATTCCTGGATTTAGATTCTGCGGCGAGGCAGAATTTGAACAGCTTGTATCAGAAGGGCTAAAAGACCAGGATAAGACAAAAGTAATGCAGATTCGAGAACTGCTGGCTCGATTTAAGGAGCAGGCAGCTACCATCACACCTGTAGATGAAGCTACAAAAGCAGAATTAAAATGCTGGGGTTTTTCCTATCCAACGGGAGAACCACAGCTGATATTACAGGAATTTACCACAGGGGGTGACAAGTTATGATAGGAACATTGTCCATTCTTGTGCTGATTGCCCTGATGATCTTTTGCGTAGGGTTTATATTTGGTTACGTAAAGAAAAAAGATAAGGGCTTGTTTTCAAAAGTATTTGCTATTTTCTATCTGTTCCTGATCCTCTGGATCGTAGCGATCCTGCTTATGCAGGTAGTGGGTCTGGAACGGATGGATGTGCTTTGGGCACTGGATGCGGTGACCAATATTTCGAGTGCACTGACACCTGTGTTGCTGGTGTATGGTACAAGCGCCTTTTTCTGGCGTTGGAAAAAGATACCGCCAAAGATGTATCTGTTGCTGATCATTCCGGTGATTACAATTATTCTTGTGTGGACCAACCCGATCCATCACTTGATGTATCAGCAGTTTTCTATTGTTAGAAATGCCATCGTTTTTGGCCCATATATGTTGGTGGCAGGTGCATACAGCTACCTCTGCAACATTATTGGTATCTCTCAGATTGTTAGATTCATGGTTTCCAATGAGGAAAAACTGTATCGCAAACAGGGTGTAGTAATCCTGTGCGGTTATCTGGTTCCTATGGCAGTAAGCATTATTGCCACATTGGGAAAACCGATCGAGCTTTCTATTGCAGCTACTCCAATGGCGTTCATGGTAACGGCTATCGGAAGTTACCTTGCCATTTATCGACTGCATATTACTGATATCCGTCCGATGGCCACAAGGCATTTGCTGGATCAGATTTCCGATGGATACCTGATTCTGAATGCAAGAGGTCTGGTGGTAAACTATAATCAGGCGGTACAGCATATTATTGGGCATGCGGTAAATCTGCGTGACAATGCATATCTGCAAGACTGCAGAAAACCGAACAATGCGGAAAGCAGCAGTATTGTCTATGACATGCAGGCAGCCATTGAGACATGCAGACGAGATGCCACCACTGTTTCCTATGAATTGGCAGTGGTAATGCAAAAAGAAGGCAGTTTCAAAAAAATGTACTATTTTGTACAGATGATTCCTATGACATATGATGAAGAATATGCGGGAACGGTTGTGGTAATCAAAGATATTACCGAGGCAAAACAAACCATGGAAGAGGCGAAAAAGTCTCAGATTCGTATGCTGGAACAGGAACGACTGGCATTTATGGGACAGCTTACAGGCGGTTTTGCCCATAACTTAAAGACTCCGATCATGAGCGTTACAGGTTGTGCGGTTGCTATTGAGCGACTGATCACAGAATGCCTGGACAGCTTGGGAGACCCTGAAGTAGTGGAAGAAGATTACCGAGAAATATACGGAGAGATGGAAGGCTGGCTTAGCAAGATCCGCGAGTCATGTACTTACATGTCAGATATTATTACCGCTGTAAAAGGCCAGACATCAACTGCTATTGGGGATGAGAACATGGTATTTACAGTTCGTGAACTGTTTAAACGTTCGCTGCTCTTAATGCGTCATGAAGCAAAACGTAACAGATGCGAACTTCTTTGCCAGCAGCCAGAGAATAAAGAATATCAGCTGCGCGGGGACTTAAATGTATTGCTCCAGGCACTGAATAATCTGGTTGCCAATTCGGTGGATGCCATAAAGACACAGGGCGGGTCAACAGTTACATTGGTAGTCGAAGAAGCTGATGATGTGCTGAAACTGTATGTTAAAGATGATGGCCCAGGACTTCCAGAAGATATCAAGAACCGATTGTTTAAGGAAATGGTAACCAGCAAAGGTACCAAAGGAACGGGACTTGGACTATACATCTCAAGCCTTGCTGTCAACAGTGGGTTTGAGGGGACCATGTGGGCAGAGAACCAGCCGGAAGGCGGTGCCTGTATCGGTATAGACATTCCGCTGCACAGAGTGTCTGTAGCAAACCATGGAGAAGAGGTAACAGAAGAATGAGAAAAAATAAAGCAACCAGCAGTCCAAATGGCATCTCCATTCTGATGGTAGATGATGATGAGACAATCACATTGGCGCTGCAGACTTATTTTCAGAGCTCCGGATATGAGGTGGAGACAGATAACAATCCGGTGGATGCTGTAGAGCTGATGCGCAAACGCCATTACGACATATTGCTGCTGGATTATTTAATGTCTCCAATCTGTGGTGACGAAGTAGTGTCACGGGTCAGAGAATTTGACAAAGACATTTATATTATTTTCCTTACAGGACACAAAAATATGGTTCCACCGATCAAAACTATTCGTGAACTTGAGATTCAGGGATATTTTGAAAAAAGCAATCGATTTGATCAGTTGGAGCTCTTAGTAGAATCCTGCGTGAAATCCATTCGTCAGATGAAGCAGATCAAGGCTTATCAGCAAGGATTGCAGGAGAAAAATGAAAAACTCAACGAAGCTTACCGCCAGATGAATGAGAATTATACCCAGATGCTGATGACACTGCGTCTCACTGTTGATGCAAAGGATCTGTACACAAGAGGTCATTCTGACAGAGTATCCTTCTTTGCAGAAAAGATCGGCAGAGCCATGGGGTTGTCTAAGGAGGCACTGGAACGTCTCAGAGTAGGCGGCTTATTCCATGATATTGGAAAGATTGCGATCTCAGATGCAATTTTACAGAAACCGGGCAAAGTTACTGACGAAGAATTTGCCGAGATTAAGAAACATCCTGAGTATGGCGAAAGAATTTTGTCTGCAATTACTCAGATGAAAGATGTGCTGCCTATCATAAGATGGCACCATGAACGTATAGATGGGCGCGGATATCCTGATGGCCTGAAAGGCGATCAGATTCCACTTGAAACGAGGATCGTAACTGTAGCAGATTCATTTGATGCGATGCTTTCAAACAGACGATATAGATCCGGAATGAAACTGGATGTAGTAATCGAAGAATTAGAACGTTGCAAAGGCGCGCAGTTTGATGAAGAAGTAACAGATGTTTTTGTGAATATGTTGAAAACAGAAGAGGATTTAATTCGAGAATGTGAAAACTATGAATTATTCCAGAACAGGAGCGAAGATGAGAAATTTACAGCGAAATCAAGTGGATTATTATGATACATTTTTGGCCATGATGGATGGTTTTATGGCAAAGCATCCAAAGGATCTTGCCATTACAGAATACAGCAGATTTGGCGATCAGTCTGATTACACATATGAAGATATGGTAACAGATTCTTTAGACATAGCAGAAGCGCTACGTTTTGACGGATATGAAGACAAAAGGATTGCCATTGTTTCTGAAAATAGTTACCAGTGGTTGATTGCTTATTTTGGAATTACTTCCAGCAAAAACGTGGCAGTGTGTATCGATACAGAACAGTCAGATGAATCTATCCTGACAATGCTTGCCTATATTGAACCATCTGCGATTGTTTGTTCTGAACAGTTTATAGACATTATCGCAGATTTTGCAAAAAAGAATAACGTAAAAGTTGTGTTGTCTAACACAGAAATAGATGGCTATATCAGTCTGAAACAGGTAATTGAGTACGGGAAAGAAAAGAGACTTTCCGGCAAAGGCGTTCTGCGCACAGCCAACCTTAAGGCAGAGGATGATGCGGTAATCGCATATACATCCGGTACTTCCAGCGAGCCAAAGGCAGTTGTACTGTCTCAGCGAGGTGTAATCTGGAATGCAGCAGACGGCATGAGTCATTTGAAGACTGCTCAGAGATGTTTTATTGCGCTGCCATTTTATCATACATATTCTATGGGATGTATGCTGATCAGTATGCTCCACGGTGCACATATCACTATCAACGGAAATATGAAAACATTGTTCCGCGATCTTACAACTTGCAGACCTGAAGCTATGGCTGCAGTTCCGCTGATGATTGAAGCTATGTATAACCAGCTGTGGATTACTGCTGAGAAAAATGGCAAGAAAGAAGCTATGAGAAAGCTGATCGATCGAAATCTGAAGTTAAAGAAAATTGGATTAAAGATTGGTTTGGATCATTTGGTGAAAGCCAAAGAAGCGGTAATTGGACCTCTTCATTATGTGACAAGCGGTGGTGCCCATATCAGCAAGCAGATCTGTGAAGAATTAGATCTTTTTGGCATTCGTATCATTCAGGGATATGGCGTTACAGAATGCGCTCCAATCGTTGCTTTGAATGGTAACAATTTCTGCAAATTTGAATCCGTTGGTCAGGTGATTCCACACGCAGAAGTAAAGATTGTGGATGAGGAAATCTGGGTAAAAGGACCTTGTGTAATGAAAGGGTACTTTA
Organism: Eubacterium sp.; assembly: GCA_045629925.1. Lineage (GTDB taxonomy): Bacteria > Bacillota > Clostridia > Lachnospirales > Lachnospiraceae > Brotonthovivens. The sequence continues at coordinate 12,442 of JAZQSD010000096.1, read as the reverse complement.
AAAACGAAAAGCTTACACAGGAAGCAATGGAAGATGGCTGGTTTAAAACAGGAGACCTTGGACATTTTGATTCCCAGGGATTCTTGCATCTGTCCGGCCGTAAAAAAGAGCTGATCGTATTTAAGAACGGAAAGAAGATTTTGCCATCTGTAATCGAGGAAAAGATTTACAAGATTCCACTGGTAAAAGAAGTAGTGCTCTATGGAACTGCTATTGGGGATGACAGAGATGAGGTAAAACTTGCCGCAAGTATCTATCCAGATCCAGAATTGACAGCACATATGGAATCCTTTGAAATTCTTGAGAGAATCAATATGGAAATCGACAAGCTGAATCAGGGTATGCCATTCTACCAGAAGATCCAGTTGGTAACTTTAAGAAAGACTCCATTTGAGAAGACCTCTCAGGGTAAGATTAAGAGAAATTCATAACGGAGGTGTTAAGATGTTAGAATTGTTTCAGAAAATCATATATGAAGTGACCGGAAAACAGGGTGTTACATTAGATACTGACTTCGTACAGGATCTGCATCTGACATCCCTGGACGTAATGAATATCATTGGTGCATTCGAGATGCATTTCCGCACAAGCATTCCAACACGTGAAGTGTGGAAGTTCGTTCATGTAAAAGATGCCATTGATTATTTGGCAAAACATGGGATTACAGAACCTTAAAATGCAGTGCAATCCTATAGAAAGCAAAACGAAAAGTACGCTGCTAATAAACGCAGCTTAACTATTGTTTGGCTTTCAGCATGATTTTCTCTGCTTTTAAGAAAGTAATAGATATAATCTTTTGAAAAAAGTGGAACGAAAGTAAAAGGGTAAGGAGCAGGAAATCAAAGACAAGCTGCGTTTATTAGCAGCGGTCTTTGTATTTCTGCTACGGACCCTTATTAAATTTGTTTACATAGTTAATTCATCTGCAGCTCGCTCTACGATTTCGTGGATCTGGGCTGCTTTTTCTTTGCTCATCATGGAGGCTGTTGGCTGTTCCATGATCTTTTTGTATGTGGACATGGCTCTGCCTAAGAGATCTCGGTCTTCGTCCGCTACATCTCGGAGATATCCTTTGTAGAAGAGCTCCGGGCGATGGATCTCACGGAAGTGATCCATGGTGTGCTCGCTCATAAGATAACCGTCTTCGTCGTCTCCTTCTAACAATTCTTCAAAGTCTAAGGTTTCGTCTGTGATCTCTAAACCTTGACGGAGTCTTCTTGCGATTCCAAAGATCTCATTGTCGATGATCAGTTGCAATGGGCTGATGGTTTTGGCTGTTTCAAGCTGGCCTGCGCCGCCAAGAACGCTGGCATCTGACATGGCCATCATGTGTATGAGAGAGGTGCGCTCGATCATGTTCTGCCCGTCAAGCTGCATGCTGTCTGTGCCTGTTCCGTAGGAATGACATGGAATGCCGTAGCCTTGTTCAAACACCTGCATGCAGATCAGTCGGCCGAAAGTAATCTCTGTGTTGGACTGGAGTGTATAGGTTGTCTGCATGTCCATAGAAAACAACAAGGTAGTTGCGATCACAGGAAGACCAGGGCAAAGAATCTGAAGCATCAGAATCTGTGCTAATACATCAGCGCAAGCTGCCAATGCTGTTCCCTGTGCCGTTACAGGGGTATTCGCTCCTGCTGTTGGCAAGGAGCAAGGCTGTACAGGAATGCCCGCTTTTCCACACTGATAGATGATCTCTGCATCCATGTATTTGAATTTCAGAACAGGAACACTGCATGAGATAAAGCTGACAATTGGTTTCTCGCGAAGCTTTTCTGCACCTCCGGCAGCTGCCTGACACATTTCAATCAGATATTTAGTGTTGGCTGCTTCGTACGGCTGAATCCAGATATGTTTTTCCGACAGCTGGAGGGCTTTTTCCAATGTGAATACGTCAATAGCTTCTCCCGGAACGGATGGGTCACAGGTAGATGGGAGTGCCACAAAGTCAATCTGATCCATATGATTTACCAGGTGGAACCATTCGCTTGTGTCCTCTAGTGTGACATAATGTTTCTCACCTTCCACAGGAAGATAGTTAGGTGCGCCCGTACAGGTACGGGTGTAAAAACTGCCTGTTGGGTGTGGATATGTCATGTCATATTTGCCAGATGGGGAGTACAGTGTGAATGTCTTAGGAACACTGGACAATGCCTTATCGATGACATCTTTGGTGAAATATACTCTGTCACTTTCAACATTACAGCCGGCTTTTTCTAATTCTTCTTTTAAAAGGGGGTGATCCAGATGGATACCTCGCTTGATCAGTAAACTCTCTGTGCGATTCATAAACAGTGATAATTCAGAATCGGAGAGAACGTTGTATTTGATTCTTCCTTTCATGGGAATCCTCCATATAAACCAATTTTTGTGTGTTTTTATAATAGCTTAACTGTCTTAGGTGCATAGCAGGTGACAAGACAGCAGACGAATACATTATAGCAGAGGGAAAAAAGAATGCAAGTCAGTTTGTGTTTTGTGGAGAGAATTTTAAAATTGCAAGATGTTTTGTGAAAAAATCCATGTGCAAAATGTCGCGATAAAAAACAAAACTTTGTATGGTTTGCAAATAAATGAGTAAAAACAGCACAAAATCCGAAAACTAGCTTGAGGGAGAATTTAGAATATGATAACTTCCTGAGCAAATCTGCAAAATTTGAGAGATTTTGAAGATATAAGGGAAATTTTACCATAAAGAACTTTAACGGCATGTTAAGAAAGGAGGCAGAGGTTTATGCTTCAGGAGGCAATACTGAAAGTAAAAGAAGCTGAGACAAAGGCGGAAGAGATTGTTTTGGATGCACAATCCAAAGGAAATAAATTGATCGAAAACGCTAAGATCGAGGCAAAAAACATTGTTGACTGTGCCATAGACAATGCGAAAGCCAGAGCCTATGAGGCGCTGGCGAATGCAAAAACCCAGAGTGAATCCCAGCGGGCAGAGTTCGCAGATTCGTTGCGAGAGGAACTTGAACAGTCAAAACAGACAGCATTGGGCAAGGCGCAGGATGCTGTTGCAGTGATTATTGATAAGATCTTATAAATTAACGAAACGAAGGAGGAAGTTTCGATGGCAGTAATGCAGATGCAGAGAATGAATCTGATAGCCATGAAGCAGAATCGCAAAGAGATTTTAGAGCGCCTTCAAGAATTAGGTGTATTAGAGATTGATGTAAAGCTTGGGAAAAAGGTAAAGGTTGAGAAACTTGATACCGCAGAAGATAGAAGCGCCTTTGAAAAAATGGCAGCCACAGCAGACCAGGCGCTGGACATAATAAGCAAATATGATCCAGAGAAAACATCGCTGTTTGATTCGCTGGCTGGGAAACCACTGGTGGAATATGAAGAATATGCTAAGACAGAGAAAGAATACGAGTTTCTTATAAAACAGGCACAAGCCATTATTGAGTGCGAGCGAGTGATTGCCGAAGCAACTAGCAATATTCAAAAATACGAAAATCAAATGGAATCTCTGATCCCTTGGATGGGTGTGACTGTTCCGATGAGTATGGATGGCACAAAATGTACCAGTCTTTTTATCGGAATGATTGCAGATGCTGTTTCAAAGGAGCAGATTCAAGAAAAATTATATAGCAAAGATCAGGAACTAGGGCCTGTGGAGATTACAGTCCTGGGAGCTGAGAAAACAGTGACATACATTGGTGTGATCTGTCTGAAAACGAAGGCAGATCAGGTAGAGGAGGCATTGCGCTCCATCAGTTTTTCAAGACCGGCAGGTATCGTTGCAGGTATTCCTCGTGAAGAGGAGGCTCGCCTAAGGCTTGCGATAGGTCATGAAGAGGAAAAAATCAAGAGCCAGACGTTACAGATTGTGGAATACGGCACATATCGTAACCAGTTAAAGTTGGTATCCGACTATTGTCGCATGAGAGCGGACCGCTATGGTGTGTTAGGTCAGCTTCCACAGACAGCGGCAACATTTGCCCTCAGTGGATATATTCCAGAAGAAATTGCTTCCAAAGTGGTGGAAGAGATGGAGGACAGATTTGGTGCGGCGGTATCTCTTGAAGGGATAAAAGCAAAAGAAGAACCACCAGTATTGTTGAAGAACAATGGCTTCTCAAATTCTGTAGAGGAAGTGGTAGCGTCCTACGGTCTGCCAAAGAAAGGGGAGATTGACCCTACAACAGTGGTATCTTTCTTCTATGTATTTTTCTTTGGTTTGATGTTGTCAGATGCGGCATACGGAGCGCTGATTGCTATCGTGTGCGGGTTTGCAGTTTTAAAATTCCCACGAATGGAAGCATCCTTGAAAAAATCTTTGAAGATGTTTTTCTGGTGCGGGATCTCCACGTTGTTCTGGGGATTGATGTTCGGCGGTTTCTTTGGGGACATTATTACAGTTGTATCCGGCAACTATTTTGGAAAAGAGATCATTACACCGGCATTGTGGTTTGTTCCATTAAATGACCCAGTAAGGTTGCTGGTATACTCCTTGTTGTTTGGTGTGATTCACATGTTTACCGGCCTTGGATTAAAAGGTTACATGGCATTAAAACAACGTGATTACAAAGCATTTGTCTATGATGTGATGGGCTGGGCACTTTTCCTGGTTGGCTTATTGCTGATCCTTCTGCCAAGTGAGATTTTTGAATCCATTTCACAGATTGACTTTAATTTCCCAGCATTTATGCAGCCGTTGGCCATCGGTCTTGCTGTTGCAGGATTCTTGATCTTGCTGCTTTTTGCAGGACGAAGAAAGAAAAAGAAAATTGTATCTCGATTGTTGATAGGCGCATACGAGATCTATGGCATCGCAAACTGGTTGTCCGACTGCCTGTCATACTCTCGACTGTTGGCTCTCGGTCTTGCAACAGGGGTAATCGCATCTGTTGTTAATGAGATTGGAACCATGTTTGGCACAGGTGTGCTGGGAACCATCATCTTTATCGTGGTATTTATCATAGGACATACTTTCAACCTGGCCATCAATCTTCTGGGTGCATATGTGCACACAAACCGTCTCCAGTATGTAGAGTTTTTCGGGAAATTCTATGAAGGCGGCGGAAGACCATTTGAGCCATTTAAAGCATTTACAAAGTATGTAGAGTTTAAAAATAAGAATTTCTAAGGAGGAACATAAAATGAGTTTAGGTATAGCATTAGCACTTGCAGGTGCGGTGGCAGCAGTATTATTGGCAGGGGCAGGCTCTGCTATGGGTGTAGGTATCGCAGGACAGGCCGCTTCCGGCGTTGTTTCTGAAGATCCAGGTAAGTTTACAAAAGTATTGATCATGCAGCTTTTACCAGGTACACAGGGTATTTACGGTCTGCTGATCGGTTTCGTAGTATTGTCCAACATCGGTTTGTTAGGCGGCGGTATCAATGACATTTCCGCTATCACAGGTTTGGGAATCCTTATGGCTTGTCTTCCAATCGGTGCAGTTGGTCTTGTTTCTGGCAAATACCAGGGAAAAGCTTCTGCAGCAGCGATCGGCATCATTGCAAAAAGACCAGAACAGTTTGCAAAAGCATTATTATTCCCAGCCATGGTAGAAACATATGCGATCCTTGCATTGCTGATCTCCATTCTTGCAATCTTTAATATCGGTTAATCAGCCAGTTTGTTTGAAAAACCGAACTATTGTTGGAAAGGAGAGCAATGAGAAAATGACTGGATTGGAAAAAATCATCCAGCAGATTTTACAGGATGCACAGGCGAAAGCAGATGCATGTCTTGCTCAGGCTAAGGCAGAATCAGATCAGATTGTGGCAGATGCCAAATTGAAAGCGGAGCAGGAAGTGGCTGACATCCAGAGAAAATCTGATAGAGAGGTTGAAAATCAGAAAAGAAGTGCGGCTTCAGCAAATGATCTTTACCGCCGCACAGAAGTGTTAAAAAGCAAACAGGAAGTCATAGCTCAGGTGATCCAGACTGCTTACGAAACAGTATGTGGTATGGATGCTGACAATTATTTTGCACTGCTGGAAAAAATGGTGGCAAAAAATATTGTTGGGAAGGACGGAATAATTTGCTTCTCTGAAAAAGATTTAAATAGAATGCCAGTAGATTTTGCAGAAAAAATAAAAGAACTTGCAAAAAATGCAGGCGGCACATTGACAATTTCCCCACAGGGACGACAGATAGAAAATGGTTTTATCCTTATTTACGGCGGAGTAGAAGACAACTGCACAATAAAGGCGTTGTTCGATGCTAAACAGGATGAAATGCAGGATATCGTACATGCACTTCTTTATGGAAAGGAGGCGTAGGCGATGTCTGATATAGGATATACATTCGCGGTGGCAAAGACCCGCGCTTTGGAAGGTTCTCTTTTTACAAAAGAAACTTTAGAACAGCTGATGGCATGCAAAACTTATGAGCAGGCGTTGAACCTGCTTGTGGAAAAGGGTTGGGGCAGCATGGACACAGAAAAAGATGCCGATGCCATCTTAGCAGCTGAGCGAAACAAGATTTGGGCGAACGTTAAGGAAATGGGGATTCCCATGGAGATTTTTGACGTGTTGTCATATCCTAATACATTCCACAACTTAAAAACTGCTATCAAAGAAGTATACATGCAGACAAAGCATGATGAATTTTACTTTGAGGGAACGGTTCCATCCAGAGAAGATATGAGAGACATCGTCAGAAAAAAAGATTTTGTAAGATTGCCTTCTTCCATGATGGGGGCGGCTAAAGAAGCATACGAGACAATCTTTCGCACTGGCGATGGACAGCTGTGCGATGTGATCATTGACCAAGCTTGCTTAAAAGCAATCAAGGAAGCAGGGCAAAGATCAGAGGCAGATATTATTGAAAAATACGCAAATGTGATTGTAACTGTAGCCAATATCAAGATGGCAGTTCGCTGTCAGAAAACCCGCAAACCGTTGGAATTCATGAACAGAGCCATGGTTTCCTGCAGTGGAATAGACATCCATCAGCTGGCAAAAGCGGCCTTATCCAGTTTTGAAGCCATTTACGAATATCTGACTTCTGTAGGTCTTGGAGCGGCAGCAGAGGCAATCAGGATCTCTCCATCCGCATTTGAATGCTGGTGTGACAATTATATGATGGATATGATGCGTTCACAGAAGTATGAGACATTTACGGTAGGTCCGATTGTGGCCTATGTGTTAGCGAGAGAAAATGAGATCAAAACGGTTGGAATCATTTTGTCCGGAAAATTAAATGGTCTTACAGAAGAGTCCATCAGAGAAAGGATAAGGGAAATGTATGTATAAGATAGCAGTACTTGGACCATACGACAGTATCTATGGCTTGGCAATGCTGGGATTTGATACATTTCCAGCATCCGATGCAAAAACAGGAATTACTGAGTTGAAACGTCTGGCGGAAGAAAACTATGCCATCATTTATGTGACAGAAGGATTGGCAGCTTCCATGCAGACAGAGATTGAAAAATACAGAGAACAGCTGCTTCCGGCAATCATTCTGATTCCAGGTATTTCCGACAATACCGGGGAAGGAATTGAGAGTGTTAAAAAATGCGTGGAACAGGCAGTTGGTTCTGACATTCTCTTCAGCGGAAACTAAGAAGATGAAAATTAAGTGAGGCATAAGCACATGAGTAAAGGAATAATCAAAAAAGTAGCAGGACCGCTGGTTATCGCATCCGGCATGCGCGACGCGAATATGTTTGACGTTGTTCGTGTTAGTCATCAGCGTCTGATCGGTGAAATTATTGAGATCCATGGCGATGAAGCTTCTATTCAGGTATATGAAGAAACATCAGGTTTAGGACCTGGTGAACCAGTAGAATCTATGGGCGTTCCTATGTCTGTAGAATTGGGGCCTGGTCTGATCAGAAGCATCTATGATGGTATTCAGCGTCCATTGGATGACATTATGAAAGTATCAGGAAACAACTTAAAACGTGGTGTTGAGGTTGCATCCTTGAAACGTGATATCAAATGGGATTTTGTTCCAACAAAGAACGTAGGCGATGTTGTTGAGGCAGGCGATATTTTAGGTACTGTTCAGGAAACTATCGTTGTGGAACAAAGAATCATGGTTCCTTACGGAATCAAAGGTACAGTAAAAGAGATCAAAGCAGGGTCATTCACAGTAGAAGAAGTGATTGCTGTGATCGAAACTGCTGAGGGTGACAGAGAAGTAACTCTTATGCAGAAATGGCCTGTACGTCGCGGCAGACCATACAAGAGAAAACTTCCACCAGCAACTCCACTGGTAACAGGGCAGCGAGTTGTTGATACATTTTTCCCAATTGCAAAAGGCGGTGTGGCAGCTGTACCAGGACCTTTCGGAAGTGGTAAAACTGTTATCCAGCACCAGCTGGCAAAATGGGCAGAGGCGGATATCGTAGTTTACATCGGCTGCGGCGAACGTGGAAACGAAATGACAGACGTATTGAATGAGTTCCCAGAACTGAAGGATCCAAAGACAGGACAGTCTCTGATGGAAAGAACCGTTCTGATTGCAAACACATCAGATATGCCTGTAGCAGCCCGTGAAGCATCTATCTACACAGGTATTACCATTGCGGAATATTTCCGTGACATGGGATATTCTGTAGCCCTGATGGCAGATTCAACATCCCGCTGGGCAGAAGCTCTTCGAGAAATGTCCGGACGACTGGAAGAAATGCCAGGTGAAGAAGGATACCCAGCATACCTTGGATCTCGTCTTGCACAGTTCTACGAAAGAGCTGGTCATGTAGTAAACCTTGGTTCTGAAGAACGCGAAGGCGCACTTTCTGTAATCGGTGCAGTATCTCCACCAGGCGGGGATATCTCTGAACCTGTTTCCCAGGCAACACTGCGTATTGTAAAAGTATTCTGGGGTCTTGACTCTGCATTGGCATACAAACGTCACTTCCCAGCCATCAACTGGCTGAACAGCTACTCCCTGTATTTGGACAACGTAGGTCCATGGTTCGAGAAATCTGTTTCTGAGGACTGGATGACAAATCGTCAGAAAATGATGACTCTGCTTCAGGAAGAAGCAAACTTAGAAGAAATCGTTAAGATGGTAGGTATGGACGCCCTTTCTGCTGGCGACCGTCTGAAAATGGAAGCAGCCCGCTCTATCCGTGAGGACTTCCTCCATCAGAACTCCTTCCATGAAATTGACACATACACATCTTTAAAGAAACAGCTCCTTATGATGAGGCTGGTTCTTGCATACTATGAAAAAGCATCTGAAGCACTTACCAAAGGTGCGGCGATGAAAGAGCTTCTGAATCTTCCATCAAGAGAAAAAATCGGTCGTTACAAATACGTTCCGGAAGAAAATCTTGATGCTGAGTATGCTGCAGTTGTGGAAAGTTTAGAAAAAGAATTAGCGGAAGCTGTAGGAAAGGAGGGCTAAAGTATGCCAAAAGAATATAGAACCATACAGGAAGTAGCCGGCCCTCTGATGCTGGTAAAAGGTGTATCTGGCGTAACTTATGACGAGTTAGGCGAAATCGAACTTGCATCCGGCGAAACACGCCGTTGTAAAGTTCTTGAAGTAAATGGGGATGACGTACTTGTACAGCTGTTTGAAAGCTCCACAGGGATCAACCTGGCAAGCTCTAAAGTACGTTTCCTTGGAAGAAGTTTGCAGTTAGGCGTATCAGGAGATATGCTTGGCCGAGTATTTGATGGTATGGGCAATCCGATTGATGACGGCCCAGCGATTCTTCCAGAAATGCGCATGGATATCAATGGTCTTCCAATGAATCCAGCGGCAAGAAATTACCCATCTGAATTTATCCAGACAGGAGTGTCTGCCATCGATGGTCTGAACACTCTAGTTCGTGGACAGAAACTGCCAATCTTTTCTGCATCTGGTCTTCCACATGCCCAGTTAGCAGCGCAGATTGCAAGACAGGCGAAAGTTCGTGGTAAAGATGAACAGTTCGCGGTAGTTTTTGCAGCTATGGGTATTACATTCGAAGAATCCAATTTCTTTGTTGAAAGTTTCAAAGAGACAGGTGCTATTGACAGAACTGTTCTGTTTATCAACTTGGCTAATGACCCAGCCATCGAGCGTATTTCAACTCCTCGTATGGCCCTTACAGCGGCAGAATATCTGGCTTTTGAAAAGAACATGCATGTTCTTGTTATCATGACAGATATTACAAACTATGCGGATGCCCTTCGAGAAGTATCTGCCGCTCGTAAGGAAGTTCCTGGCCGTCGTGGTTATCCTGGCTATATGTATACAGACCTTGCTTCTCTCTATGAACGCGCAGGCAGACAGCGCGGCAAGGAAGGAAGTATCACATTTGTGCCAATCTTAACAATGCCAGAAGATGATAAGACACATCCAATCCCTGACTTAACAGGTTATATTACAGAAGGTCAGATTATCTTAAGTCGTGAGCTTCACAGAAAAGGTATCATGCCTCCAGTAGATGTACTTCCATCCCTCTCCCGTTTGAAAGACAAGGGTATCGGGGAAGGCAAGACGCGAGCGGATCACTCTAATACTATGAATCAGCTTTTTGCAGCTTATGCCCGTGGTAAAGATGCGAAAGAATTGATGGTAATCCTGGGCGAAGCAGCTTTGTCAGATATTGACTTAATCTACGCCAAGTTCGCGGATGCTTTTGAGAAAGAATATGTATCTCAGGGATTTAACACAGACAGAAGCATTGAAGAAACACTTGAAATTGGCTGGGAGCTTTTAAGAATCCTTCCAAGAAGTGAGTTGAAACGTATCGATGACAAATACTTAGACATGTATTACGAGAAAAAATAGTAGTCTGCAACAAGTGGGATATTTAGGCAGATTCTAGAGACCCTTAGACTTTACCCCCCTTTTTAAGTTTAAACACTGGAATCTGCTTGAATTAAATGAAATCGATACAAGACAACAAGGAGGTGAGTCTTTTGGCTAGAGCTCAGGTTAATCCAACCAGAATGGAGCTGACTCGCTTAAAGAAGAAGCTGGTAACAGCTGTCCGCGGACACAAGTTGCTGAAAGATAAACGTGATGAACTGATGCGTCAGTTTTTGGATCTTGTCAGAGAAAATATGGAACTTCGTTTAAAAGTGGAAAAGGGAATTCAGGATGCAAACAAGAATTTTGTTGTTGCAAAATCCTCCATGTCCAACCAGGTGCTTCACACTGCGCTCATGGTGCCAAAACAGAATGTGTACCTTGAAGTGGATAAGAAGAATGTCATGAGTGTTGATATCCCAACATTTCAGTACAAGACAAGAACTGCTGACGAGAACGATATTTACTCCTACGGTTTTGCTTATACATCCAGCGACTTAGATGGTGCAGTAAAATCTTTGGCTGACATTTTGCCGGATATGCTGAAACTGGCTGAGATGGAAAAATCCTGTCAGCTTATGGCGGCTGAGATTGAAAAGACAAGACGCCGAGTAAATGCCTTAGAACACGTGATCATACCTGAAACAAAAGAAACGATTAAGTATATCACAATGAAGTTAGACGAAAATGAGAGAAGTACACAGATTCGTCTGATGAAAGTGAAAGACATGATGTTAGAACAGGCTCATGATTACAGCAATAAACAGCGCGGTTTCCAGATTGAAGTAGAGACGGCACGTTAAATAAATTTTGATCATGATACATCTTTTTAATACCGAGAAAGATGTGGTGATACACTCCCACAGAAAACCTTTGCAGGAAGAATGTTCTTTTTTGCAAAGGTTTTTTTATGTGATAGGATTAGTGGCAGATTTCTGCTGTTGGTCCTTTTGTTTTGTGGAAAATGCGCAATAATAAGCCGAGTGAGTGCTGAAAAAACTGAAAATTCAAATAAAACTTACCAAAGATAAAGAAAATACTTACAAAAGCTGAAAAAAGTGGGTATACTTAAATGTGGTGGAAGTGTTTTAAGCTAGACTTATAAGCGAGTTGATTTTACAGAAAGGATGTATTTTATGTTTCAGGTAGGCCAATATATCGTGTACGGAAGCACTGGCGTGTGTGAAGTGGAGAAGATCGGTACGATTGATATCCCAGGCATGTCTTCTGACAGGATATATTATACATTGAGACCATATTACGAAAAGAAAAGCACCGTTTTCACACCGGTGGACAATCACAAAGTAATCATGCGCCCAATTATAGACAAAGAAGAAGCACTTGCTATTATTGACGAGATGGAGAGCTTGGGGCGTTTGCAGATTACAGATGAAAAGAAACGGGAGCTGGAATATAAAGAATGTTTCATGAAATGTGATTGCCGGGAACTGGTGAAGCTGATGAACACCATTGAAGAACGCCGTCAGCAGCGAATCGCTCAGGGAAAGAAAGTTACTGCCAAGGATGATCGTTATTATCATATGGCAGAAGACAACCTGCATGGAGAATTTGCTGTTGCTTTGGGGATTGAGAAGAAACAAGTGAAAGAATTCATAAAGGAAAGAGTCAAACAACTTGCTTAAAAGCAAGAGGGGTGTGTGGGAGGCACGGAAAAGCCGGTACTGACATACTCGCGGGAAGCACGAAAAGCAAGTTGGGTGCGTGAGA
>JAZQSD010000095.1:0-4232 GCA_045629925.1 Eubacterium sp. | reverse complement strand
GCATCTATGCAGATATTGAAACCCTGAAAAACTTTGGGTACGACATTTTGTATCAAAAAGGAAAAGAAGGCGGCTATTATCTTGCCAGCAGAGAGTTTGAATTGCCGGAACTTAAGCTTTTGGCAGATGCGGTGCAGGCTTCTCGATTTATGACAAGCAAAAAGTCGCAGGAACTGATCGGGAAATTAGAGTCTCTTACCAGCAAAAACGAGGCGATCAAATTAAAACGTCAGTTGTATGTGGCAAACCGCAGCAAGGCAGTGAATGAAAACATCTTTTACAGCGTGGATCAGATTCATGAGGCCATTGCTGCAAATGTAAAGATCCGCTTCCAGTATTTTGAGTGGGGCGTGGACAAAAAAATGCATCTCAGACGAGATGGGGCTTTTTACACAGTGAGTCCATGGCGACTTTTATGGGATGACGAGAATTATTATCTGATTGCCTTTGATGATAAAGACCAGATTATTAAGCATTTTAGAATTGACAAGATGGTCCATGTTTCCTTGCTGTCAGAAAAACGCGCAGGGAAAGAGTCCTTTGATAATTTTGATCTGGCAAGATATTCTAGAAAGACTTTTGGAATGGTTGCCGGCGAGACACAGCTTGACACTTTGAAATGCCAGAATTATCTGTCCGGTGTTATGATCGATAGGTTTGGACAGGATGCGGCAATAAGACCGTTGGACGAGCATACTTTCCAGCTTCGAGCTGAGATGGCGGTGAGCCCACAGTTTTTCGGATGGCTCACAGGCTTTGGGGCAGCGGTGACCGTTGAAAAACCGGAAAATGTAAGAAATGACTATCTAAAATGGGTGGAAAACATCCAACAAGGATATGTTAAAAATAAATAAACTTCACGCGGCAAATATTGATTTATCACAGGAAAGAACATATAATGAAATGTGATTTTCAAATCATTTGTATACGGAAAGGAAATGCGCAGAAGGTATTCTGAGCAATAAGTTTTATGGATAACAACAGAAATAACAACCGTCCAAACAACGACGGAAACAACAATAATAACAAAAACGGAAAGAACAATCAGATGCTTGTGATCGTTTTGGTGGTAATGATCCTCCTCCTGATCGTAAGCTTTGCATACAATTCCATGAACCGTTCTCTCAATAAAGAAGTGACATACAGTCAGTTTATTGAGATGGTGGAGAAGGATAAAGTAGAGTCAGTTGTGATTGGTTCCACTACTATCAAGATCCAGCCAAAAGCAGGAGCTGATGTAGGTGAGATCCTGGATGCAGACAAGGAAGAGAATGCTTCAGAAAGCAATCCTATGACGGAACAGCAGGAGATGGTTAATTCTGTATATGAAGCGATGAATGCCATTACTTATTATACAGGTGTTTTAAGAGATGACTCACTGCTTCCATTGCTGGATGAGCATGATGTTGAAGTAAAAGGCGAAGTGCCAAATACTATGTATGCCCGCATGGCAAATATTCTTAGTTTCCTGATTCCACTGCTTCTCATCTGGTTTTTCATTTCCTTCATGATGCGACGCATGGGTGGCGGCGGTGGTATGATGGGTATCACTAAGAACAATGCCAAAGTATATGTGGAGAAGTCCACAGGGGTTACTTTCAGAGATGTAGCAGGACAGGATGAAGCCAAGGAATCCTTACAGGAATTGGTTGATTTTCTTCACAATCCTAAGAAATATACAGATATCGGTGCCAAACTTCCAAAAGGAGCACTTCTTGTAGGCCCTCCTGGTACTGGTAAGACATTGCTTGCCAAAGCAGTTGCAGGTGAAGCAAATGTGCCATTTTTCTCACTGGCAGGTTCAGACTTTGTGGAAATGTTCGTAGGTCTTGGTGCTTCTCGAGTGAGAGATCTTTTTAAAGAGGCTTACAAACAGGCGCCATGTATCATCTTCATCGATGAAATCGATGCTATCGGTAAGAGCCGTGATTCACACTATGGCGGCGGCAATGATGAGCGTGATCAGACTTTGAACGCCCTTCTTGCTGAGATGGATGGTTTTGATACTACAAAAGGTTTATTGATTCTGGCTGCAACAAACAGACCAGAAGTATTAGATAAAGCCCTTCTTCGTCCAGGCCGATTCGACAGACGCGTAATTGTTGATAAGCCTGACTTGAAAGGTCGTCTGGAAACATTAAAAGTTCATTCTAGAAATGTGGCGTTAGATGAGACAGTAGACCTTGATGCTATTGCTCTTGCTACAGCAGGATGCGTAGGTTCTGATCTTGCGAATATGATCAACGAGGCTGCCATCAATGCAGTTAAACACGGAAGAAGAGCGGTAAGCCAGTCTGATCTGTTTGAATCCTTCGAAGTAGTTATTGCAGGTAAAGAAAAGAAAGACCGTATCATGGGACCAAAAGAAAAACGTTTGGTTGCGTACCATGAAGTGGGACACGCTTTAGTTGCAGCGCTGCAGAAAAACACAGAGCCAGTTCAGAAGATCACAATCGTTCCAAGAACAATGGGATCTCTGGGTTATACACTGCAGACTCCTGAAGAAGAGAAATATTTAAATACCAAGGATGAACTCCTTGCAAGAATCGTAATCTACATGGGCGGCCGTGCTGCAGAAGAGATTACTTGCGATTCCATTACAACAGGTGCTGCCAACGATATCGAGATGGCTACACGTATCGCAAGAGCAATGGTAACACAGTATGGTATGTCTGAAAAATTCGGTCTGATGGGCTTAGAGTCTATCGAAAGCAGATATCTGGATGGAAGACCTGTTCAGAACTGTGGTCCGGATACAGCAGCCCAGATTGACGAAGTAGTTATGGGAATCCTTAAGGACAGTTACGAGACAGCGAAACAGCTCCTTAGAGAGAACCGTGAAGTGCTGGAAGATATTACAAATTATCTGTATGACCATGAAACTATCACAGGTAAAGAGTTCATGGATATTTTCCGCAGATGGATTGCAGATGAAACATCTGTGATCGATGTGGAAAGTACAGAAGCAGAAGAACCAGCACAGGATGTTGACACATTGGATATTTTTGTAGAGGAAGATCTGGAATAGAATACTATGTTTGACATTCAGGAAGAATTAAAGAAACTTCCAGGGAAACCTGGAGTTTACATTATGCACGACGACAAAGACGCGATTATTTATGTGGGGAAGGCAGTGAGCCTGAAGAACCGGGTTCGCCAGTATTTTCAGTCCAGCCGCAACAAAGGGCCAAAGATTGAAAAGATGGTTCCTCGTATTAAACGATTCGAGTATATAGTGACAGATTCCGAATTGGAAGCCCTGGTGTTAGAGTGCAATCTGATAAAAGAACATCGTCCAAAGTACAATACTATGTTGAAGGACGATAAAACATATCCGTACATTAAAGTAACTCTGGGGGAAATATACCCCAGAGTTCTCTTTTCTCGTCAAATGAAAAAAGACAAGTCAAAATATTTTGGCCCATATACAAGTGCTGGAGCGGTAAAGGATACGATTGAACTTTTGCAAAAACTTTATCAGCTGCGTACTTGCAACAGATCTTTGCCGAGAGATATAGGAAATGAAAGACCATGTCTGAACTATCACATCCACCAGTGTAAAGGACCTTGCCAGGCCTATGTGTCACCGGAGGAGTACCGTGAGCAGATTCAAAAAGCAATGGATTTCCTGAATGGGAAATACCAGCCGGTAATCGATGATTTGGAACAGAAGATGATGAGCGCATCGGAAGCCATGGAGTTTGAAAAAGCCATGGAATACAGAGACCTTCTTGCAAGTGTGAAGGCTGTTGCCCAGAAACAGAAGATTACGAACTCTGATGGGGAAGACAGGGATATTTTGGCATTGGCCATGGATGAACAAGACGGAGTTGTTCAGGTGTTCTTTGTGCGGGGAGGCAAGCTGATCGGAAGAGAACATTACCATGTAACGATAGGTAATGAAGACACAGAAGAACAAGTTATGTCAACCTTTGTGAAGCAGTATTATGCGGGGACACCGTATTTGCCAAAAGAACTGATGCTGCAGACTGCACTGGAAGATCAAGAGACCATTGAAAAATGGCTCAGTATGAGAAAAGGGCAGAAAGTATATATTAAAGTTCCGAAAAAAGGCCAGCGAGAGAAGCTGGTTGAACTGGCTGCACAAAATGCGAATTTGGTGTTAAGTCAGGATAAAGAAAAGATAAAAAGGGAAGAGGGCCGAACCATTGGTGCGGTAAAAGAGATAGCGGCTTTGCTGGATTTAGATCATATATCCAGAATGGAAGCGT
>JAZQSD010000094.1:0-2040 GCA_045629925.1 Eubacterium sp. | reverse complement strand
CCCAAAACCGGCCGACAGGATTTGGCAGGCTGATGCCAATTTCCTTCTCGCCACAGAGCTCGAAATGTGCTATAATATTTCTGTGAAAACCACCACAGCCACTGCTATCCCAGAGAAACCGGGTTCTACTACCTCCAGAGCCGTTACTACGATCCCACCATCGGCCGTTTCGTCAATGCGGATGCACTTGCTTCCACTGGCCAGGAATTCTTGGGATACAATATGTTTGCCTATTGCCTAAACAATCCAGTTCTGTATGTTGACATTAATGGAGATATAGCGGAAGATGCAACAGAAGAAGATCATTACAGATTTGTGGGTATAGGATTCCAAGGCGAACTTGATGTCGGTGGCTATGAGGTTGGGGTTGAAATCATTGTCTATTACGATGAGCTGGTATGTGGTGGAAAAGAACCCAAGGTTGCAGTTTACTCCTATGAAGGAGCCTTCGTTGATGAAGAAGACATGATGAAAAGTACCAACTATCTGCAGACAGTTGAGAAACTAACTCTAGCGATTACGACAAATGTTATTGACGAACAAAATGCGGAATCTTTATTGATTGCGCTTCAAGCCGCTGTATTTAAAGACGTTGGAGTATCAGGTTCTATTGTAGGCATATTTGGTAATAAGGATTTTGAGACAACGGAATCCTATGCTGGACCGTTCACAACATACTCTGCAACAATTAATCACGTTAAGGTCTCGGTATCCACCTGTTCTACTTGTTTTTCTGTTGCAGTAGGTGCTTCTTCGGATAGGTTTGCCGTATCATTTGGACAGAGTTACTACATACAAGCTTACTGAAAAGGTGAATCAATGTGAAACCCAGAAAATATATTTTACTTTGTTGCATTGTAGTGTGTACTATATTTCTTGCGGCTATATGGTTTCTTTCTAAAGAGAGCTTTGATTCGGTTCCTATAATCGAAGGCGAAGATAAAAGCGAATTTATTCTTCACCAAACTGAGCAAGTTCCTCGAGAAGATGTTACATCTTTCATCGCCGATAATGGGAAGATATACATTTTTTATGATGAAACGGCTTTGATTAATGTATACGATACAGATGGTTCATTTGAATACGGAATTCAGGTATCAACCATTCAAAACAGTCATGGGGATATTGCGGTTCTGGATGGGAAACTTTTCGTTAAATCTCGCAGATCTATCATTTTTATATTCCGTGAAGGTCAGATGATAGATAGTATCGATCCCTACAGCAGTTATGAAAAGTATATTTCAACCAGAGAGATATTTTCTGGGGAAAAGCATACAGTTGATGGAGGATGTAACTACGAACTATCTGAGGCAAGCAACGATATCATCAGATCTGATACACAAGAAACAGTTATTGATCTTCCGCAAAAATCTTATATAGCAGAACATTTATTAATTGCTGGGCTGCTTGTTCTGTTCCTGTCTATATATGGATTTGATAAGTTATTTCGTAATTAAGGTTACACCTGTTCCCCTTGCAGATGGTTATCTTGTCCAGACTGTCCCGATCAATTACAGCGGTGCCAACACCTTCGTCTTTTCTGCGTGCGCAAAGGCTGATACACTGGTAGACAATCTGAATGAAGATTTGTTCTGTGAAAGAAAACACTTTGGCCTGAACATTCCGAATAATGCATCTGATTTCCAGCATTGCCATTTACACTTATGAAGAATACATAGAACAACTGATTCGTCTGGTAGAAGAATATTGGGATCCAAACGAAAGGAAAATTTTAGAAAAAGATCAAGACAAGAAAATATAGTTTCTCCCGAATTCTTATAACCCGTTCCGGGACAGGTTTAGCGGATGACCGCACCAATCGCAGAACAGCAATCCCAAAAACAGGTTCTCTCTCCCCATCCGGGCAGGACAGCGATGTCCTGCCCGGATTTTTGCGCTGTTGTGGATGACGGACAGATCGAGCAGAACGAAATAGCTGCCTCAAAAGTAAGCGTCAAAACTGACTGCGTTTTGGAAGTAGCAAGCACTGCCTCTTGGTACCAACTGTGCCCTTAACCAAAGATGCCGACTCTGAGATTA